>JAPLGF010000337.1:0-7644 GCA_026390275.1 Candidatus Atribacteria bacterium | reverse complement strand
ATTTCTGTCACCAGCGTCGGGGGGGAAAGGGGGGGGTGATCATTGTTGGGAAACCGAAAACTGGGGAGATCCTGGCGTTGGTCAGTAGTCCGGGTTTTGATCCCAATGTGCTGGCAGATGGAATCAGCCAGGAAGCGTGGAACCGGTTACTCAATGATCCCCAGAGACCCCTCAATCAGCGTTTTCTTCAATCGCTTTACCCTCCGGGTTCGATCTTTAAACTCATCGTCGGTCTGGCAGCGGTAGAACAAGGTCTCGAGGATACCAAGCGGACGATTTTCTGTCCGGGATATTTTGATTACAACGGATGGCGGTGTCCTTGCTGGAGAAAATCCGGGCACGGGCGGTTGAACTTCGAAGAAGCCATTGCTCAATCCTGTAATGTTACGTTCTATACCTTGGGTTTGGAATTAACCGAAAGAAGGATCGATGAGATGGCGGAACGCTTTCAGTTTGGTGAGAAGAGGGATATTGACCTTCCTGGCGAGGGACATGGCTTTCTCCCGACCTCTCGCTGGAAACGGCAAAAAACCGGTGAACCCTGGTATCCGGGAGACACCATCAACCTTTCCATCGGTCAGGGATACCTATTGGTGACTCCCTTTGAAATTTACTCGATGGTGACGACCATCGCCAACCGGGGAAAAATCTATAAACCCCATCTGGTGAAGAAGATTTTGGATGAGAAGGGGGAAGTGGTGACCAAAGTGGTTCCCACGATCGAAAATACTGTAAAAATAAAGGAACAAGCCTGGGATCAGATCATTCGCGGGATGGGTAAGGTTGTTTCCACCGGGACCGGGAAAGCCTGTCAGGACCTTCCCATCAAAATGGCCGGGAAGACCGGAACAGCCCAGAACCCCCAGGGTGCCGATCATTCCTGGTTTGCCGGTTTCTTCCCCCTCAATGATCCGGAAGTTTCGTTTGTTGTCCTGGTGGAACATGGCGGTGACGGAAGTGGAGAAGCAGCACATCGGGGACGAGACCTGGTCCAGTGGTATCTGGAGAATCGGGGTATTTCCCAAGATGAAACTCGTTAAACTGTTTCTTCTCATACTTCTCTCCCTCTGTTCAGTTGGAATAATGGCTGTCTATAGTTCTGATCCCCTGCGGTCCAGTGGTTTTTTGGGCGGTAGTTTTTTTGGTCGACAGGTGATCTGGTGTCTTTTGAGCTGGCTGGTCTTTTTTTTGGTGAGCCGGATTGATTATCACTGGTTCCTTAAGCTGGAGTGGATTATCTATTTTTTTATCATCGTATCTCTGGCCGGGGTGTTGGTTTTTGGAAATGGAGATGAGACTGGCGCCAAGCGGTGGATTCTTTCCCGTTCCGTTCAACCATCGGAATTCTCCAAAGTGGCTTTTGCCATTTTTCTTTCTGCTCTTTTCAGTCGGAGCATTGATGCATATGGAAGCTGGAAATTGATGATTCAATCATTCTTTTTCACTATTCTTCCGGTCTTTCTCATCTTTGTAGAACCAGACTTGGGGACCTCTTTGGTGATTCTCATTCTCTGGTTTGCTGCGTTGTATTGCTCTGGTTTCCACTGGAAAAAATTTTTAGCTGTTTTTGCCTTTTTCGGGGTGTTCTTTCCACTCTCCTGGCCTTTTCTCAAGGATTATCAGAAGAATCGACTCCTATCCTTTCTTTCTCCCCAATCAGATCCCCTGGGAACCGGTTATAATGTCCTGCAATCTCAAATTGCCATCGGGGGAGGTGGTATTTTGGGGAAAGGCTGGCTTTTAGGAACCCAATCTCAGCTCCGTTTCCTGCCCGCCCGGTATACCGATTTTATTTTTGCCGCCTGGTGTGAACAGCTTGGGTTTGTCGGTGGTATACTGATGGTCACCCTTTTTCTTTTCCTGATCTGGGTGATATTACGGATTGGAAGAGAAGCTCCTGACCTGGAAGGGAAGATATTGGCATCACTGTTCGGGATCATGTTTATTTTTCAAACCACGATCAACATCGGGATGAATATGGGTGTTATGCCCGTCACCGGAATTCCGCTCCCATTTGTCAGCTATGGAGGGAGTTCCCTTCTCATCAACATGGTGGCCATGGGGATCGTTTGGAATATTGCGAAAGCGGGAGGAAGCGAGCAATGAATTCGGAGCAGGTCGAGACCCAGTTCTTGCAGGACAACCAGATTTTGCAGGTCACCAAACCAGCCCGCTATATCGGACGAGAGTGGAATATGGTCATCAAAAGGAGCCAGGATGTCGATTGTTCCATTGCTCTTGGTTTCCCCGATATTTACGAAATTGGCATGTCTCATGTGGGGCTCAAAATACTGTACCATGTTTTGAATGTTCTTCCCGGGGTGCAAGCCGAACGAGTATTTGTTCCCTGGCCGGATATGGGGGATTTCCTGAAAGCACACCACATCCCTCTCTTTTCTTTAGAAACAAAAAGAACGGTGGCTTCGTTTGACATAGTGGGACTGAGCGTTCAGACGGAGTTGAATTTCAGCAACATCCTCTACTTTCTGGATTTAGCCGGTATTCCTTTCTATAGTCAAGAGAGAGAAAGCGAATTTCCTCTCATCGTTGGTGGAGGACCGGCGGTCTATAATCCGGAACCCATTGCCCCTTTTTTTGATCTCTTCCTTATTGGAGAAGCAGAAGAAGCATTCCCCGAGCTGGTGGATGTCTATCGTTCGGTCAGAGAGATGAAAAAAGATGATATGCTTCGGGAGCTGGCTCAGATAGAGGGGGTCTATGTCCCTTCTTTCTATGAAATTCACTATCATCAGAGTGGAGTGATTTCATCTATTGAATCACGGGGGAAAAATGCCCCTCTTCCCGTTAATAAAAGATGGGTAAACAATTTTGATGACTCACCCTATCCGGAAACCATCCTGGTTCCCTATATCGGTATTGTCCATGATCGGGTTCCGGTGGAAATCGCCCGCGGGTGTACCCGGGGGTGCCGTTTCTGTCAGGCCGGGATGATTTACCGTCCTCACCGGGAACGTTCGAAAGAAAAAATTGTGGATCTTTCCAAAAAACTCATGACCACATCGGGATACGAAGAACTTTCGTTGTTGTCGCTCAGCAGTACCGACCATTCTCAAATTGAAGAGATTATCCAGGACCTCTCCCGGTATTTTGCATCCCAAAAAATCAATATTTCCCTTCCCTCCCTGCGGATGAATGCTTTTTCGATAAAAATTGCCGAGAGCTTGCAACGGGTTCGGAAAAGTGGGTTAACCTTTGCTCCGGAGGCGGGAACGGATCGTTTGCGCCGGATCATCAACAAAGGGTTGACCGATATGGAAATCCTCTTGACCCTGGAACAGGTTTTTCTCCATGGGTGGGAAGAGGTGAAACTCTACTTTATGATCGGTCTTCCGGAAGAGACGGAAGATGACGTGCGAGGCATCGCTCGCCTGGTGAGTGAAGGATTGAAAATTGGGAAACGGTCGGCGGGAAAAAAGGTAACCATTCATTCCAGCGTCACCGCTTTTGTCCCCAAGCCTCACACTCCTTTTCAATGGGTTCCGCAGGATGATTTTGATGTTTTGAATGAAAAAATCCATCTCCTGCAATCCCTTCTTCGCAAGGAGGGTCGGTCGGTTCGTTTCCACTGGTCGGAGTTTCAGGGAAATGACATGAGTTTCTATGCCCGTCGAACCCGGGGTCCAAAAGAGGTGTTTCCCTGGGAACACATTTCTTGTGGGGTGGAGAAAGCGTACCTTTTTTCGGAATGGGAAAAAGCCATAAGGCAAGAAACCAGTATGATGTGTTCCCAGCCGGATACCTGCCTGCAATGCGGGGTGTGTGGAGGATGACTCCATCATCTTTTCGTTACCGACTTCGACAGATCAAACTTCATCCCTTTCACCTTATTTCTCAACTGGATCTCAATCGGTTGTGGGACCGGGTACTGAGACGGGCGAAACTCCCGATCCTGTTTTCCCAGGGTTTCAACCCGCGACCGCTCCTTTCTTTTGGACCGGCCACCGCTCTTGGTATTGAAAGCCGGGCAGAATTCCTGGAAATGATTTTTGCCGAAGAAATCATGCTGGACGCCTTCCTCCATGACTGTAATCATGAACTTCCACCCGAAATGCAGGTGATGGAAATCACTCAGATCCCACCCGGAATGCCCAGTTTGATGCAATCGATGGAAAAAATTCGTTATTCCTTTTTTTTTCCCCGAACCAGTGGAGAAGTAAATTATCCATCGGAGTGGCTTCTTGATGATCTGGAACTTTTTTCAGTTGATACCCGGAGAAAAGATCAATATATGGTATCATGCTTTTTTAGGGGTAAAAGAATGTTAATGAATCCCCGGAAAATTATTTCCTGTATCCAGGAAAACCATCCCCATTTATGGGGTGACCCCATAGGTATTATTATTATTAAAGAAGAGATTTGTTTTCGATGTTGAATCGGAGGGTCTGGTGTTGAAGAAAGATATTATCATCGATATGTCGGAAGTCGAGGTACGAGCTGCACTCTTAGAAAATGGACGAGTCGTAGAGTTTTTCTTTGAGAGAGTGACCGAATCACGGTTGGCAGGAAATATATTTAAAGGAATGGTGGAAAATGTTCTTCCCGGTATTCAATCGGCTTTTGTGAATACCGGATTCGATAAAAATGCTTTTTTATTCATAGGAGATATTCTTTTCGATGAAAAGGGGAAAACAAAAACCATTGAGCAGATTTTGAAACCGGGACAGGAGATCATCGTCCAGGTGGCGAAGGAACCGATGGGGACGAAGGGAGCTCGCGTTACCACCAAGATCACTCTTCCTGGTCGTTATGTGGTGCTCATGCCTGGCATGAATTCGGTGGGGGTCTCTCATCGTATCTCCTCGCCGGAGGAACGGGATAAACTGAAGAAACTGGTGGAAAAAATTAAACCAGACAACATGGGTGTGATCGTCCGGACGGTGGCAGAAAGTAAGAGCCACGAAGAGATCAAGGAAGATATCGAATCCCTGATTCGATTATGGAACCGTATTCAGAAGAAATCGGAACTCCTCAGCGCTCCTTCTGTCCTTTATGAAGAGGCTAGTCTCATTTATACCCTGGTGCGGGACGTGGTTGATGATGAAGTGGCATAAATCTGGATCAATTCCTATTTCGGGTTTCAAAAGCTGAAAGACTTTGTCGAGTCGGTCACCCCTCGACTGGTGAATCGGATCAAGTTGTTTGAAAGTCGGGAGAATATCTTTGACCATTTCGGGTTGGGAAGAGAATTGGAAAAGGCACTCAGCCGTAAGGTTTGGCTGCGAAGCGGAGGATATCTGGTTTTTGATCGGACCGAAGCGATGACAGTGATCGATGTCAATACCGGAAAGTATGTTGGGAAAAAAGATCTCCAGGAAACCATACTTAAAACCAATCTGGAAGCAGCGGAAGAAATCGCCCGGCAGGTTCGACTGAGAGATTTTGGTGGAATCATCTTGATCGATTTTATCGATATGGGGAAAAAGGAACATCAGAAACAGGTGGTTCGTGCTCTGGAAGAATCTCTTTCCCGGGACCGGACTCGTTCCAGTGTCGTTGAAATGAGTGAACTTGGTTTGGTGGAGATGACACGGAAACGGGTAAGGAAAAATTTGGATGCCATTCTCTGTGAATCCTGTCGTTGTTGTCAGGGGGAAGGCCGGATTCCTTCTTTAGAAACCATTGCCATCAACTTTCTACGAAAAATCGAGGAAATTTGTCGGAATACCACTTCCACCAAAATCGGGTTTGTGGTGGGAGAAGAGCTGGGAACCTATCTACAGGACAATGGAAGTTCGTTTCTTTTCAATTTAAAGAAGATATTGGGAAGGGAGTTCATCTGGAAAATCGATCCTTTACTTCCACCGCGCAGATACAGTATTATCGGGGTGGGAGAAAATGAAATCAAAGAACGACTGGAAACTGTCCCCTGATCCTTTTGTCCTCTGGTTTAATACTGGTTTTTAAATACAAACCCAAAGTGAAATACCGGAAAAGCCTGGGACACCGTCAAAATATGACCCTGGTCAAGATCCAATCGCTCGGGTAAGAGCAGAGAGGTGGCGTGGAGAGATGGCACATAAAAAAGCAGGTGGAAGTGGTAAAAACGGACGGGACAGCAATGCCCAGCGCCGAGGAGTAAAAAAATATGGCGGTCAGTATGTCGATGCGGGAAGCATCATTGTTAGACAAACCGGAACGTCCATCAAACCAGGTTTGAACGTGGGGACCGGGAAAGATTATACCCTTTTTGCTTTGAAACCAGGTTACGTTGTCTTTCATGACCGGGCCAACCGGAAATACATATCCATTCTTTCGGAAATACCGGCTGTAAAAACAGCAGAATAAGAGGTTCATGATTGTTTGTCGATCGGGTCACATTAAAAATTCGCGCTGGTCGAGGGGGAGATGGGGCTATTAGCTTTCTCCGGGAAAAGTATGTTCCCCGGGGAGGTCCCGCCGGTGGTACCGGCGGGGATGGAGGGAGCGTTATATTGCGTGCTTCGGAACACAAGAAAACGCTTTATGATGTCTCTCTGAAGCGAAGTTATGAAGCTCCTTCCGGTCAACCGGGACGAAAGAAGAACCAATCTGGTCAAAAGGGTGGCGATTTGATTCTGGATCTACCGGTGGGAACCCAGGTTTTCGATCATCTTCGCAATGTCCTCATGACAGATCTGGTGGTGGATGGCCAGGAGGTTGTTATCGTGCGGGGAGGGCGAGGAGGACGGGGGAATGCCTCGTTTGCCACGTCGGAAAACCAGGCTCCCCGTGTCGCCGAAAAAGGGGAAGAAGGGGAAGCCGGTGAAATTCGATTGGAACTCAAACTCATCGCCGATGCCGGAATCAGTGGGTTGCCGAATGCCGGGAAGTCCACATTACTTTCCGTGGTGAGTGCCGCCCGTCCCCAGATCGCTGATTATCCGTTTACCACCCTCCGGCCTTATTTGGGGGTGGTGGATCATCGTTCTTTTCGGTTTATCATGGTCGATATCCCGGGAATCATCGAAGGAGCCAGCGAGGGCGCGGGTCTAGGTTTCGAATTTTTACGGCATGTGGAACGGACCCGGTTGATTCTTCACTGTGTGGATTGTTCTCCGTTGACTCCTGGATGCCGTTGTTCTCTTCCTGGAAAAACATCCGGTCGAAACCGTTCTTGCGGATGTGTTCCCGGAATCGGGAATGTTGACGTCCCATGAGGTATCGCTTCGCGAGTACCGGTTTTCCACCCCCTACCTCGCTCGTCTGATAACCGAAATCGACTGGAAAGAGCCTGATGCCATAAGCGTTTTAAATCGAACTCTGATCAATTCTGGTTTCATGAAATACTTTCACACTCTTCGACCACAAAGTCAGGTCGAAATTGGGGAGAAAAAATTCCTCTGGACGGGGAAAAAACTCGTTGCCTTTTCCGATGAATCGCACTGAGTTCATTCAAAACGCGCATTTGATTATCATCAAGGTAGGAAGTTCTCTTTTAGTCAGGGATTTCCAGCTGGATGTCGACCGCCTGCAAAAATTAGCCGGTCAAATTTCTGCCCTCCTTCAACTCCAGAAAAAAATCATATTGGTTTCCTCTGGTGCCATGGCCTGTGGAATGAGCATGATGGGTTTTCATCAAAAAAGGAAAGACATTCCTTTCAAGCAAGCGATGGCGTCCATCGGGCAGGGCGTGCTCATGCAATA
>JAPLGF010000041.1 GCA_026390275.1 Candidatus Atribacteria bacterium | reverse complement strand
CGGACAGTTTTTTCTCTGGAGAAACAATCACCCCATATCCAGCAGGTTGTAGGTTTGTATGGGGAAAAGTTAAAAGGCAAGAAAGCTCATCAAGAGGGTTCAATCAGAACATTAGAAGACATTCAGGAAGTGAGCTTTCAGTTTGAAATCGCTCCCACTCCCGCGGCATAATCTATATTGAGTTTCCATAACTCCTTTGAGCTGCTGGAAATCGCACTGGCACCAGCGGTAAATATCTTCTGCACTTCCTCTTTTTCCCGGATAAATCCACCACAGATCAATGGTGGAAGATCCGTTACCGGGAGAAGACGATGGACAGCCGGGAAGATGATACCGGGCAGAACTTCCAGAGCCTCCGGAGCGACTGATGATGCAATTTTAAGGCCGGTTTGAAGGCTTTCGCTATCTAAGAGAAACAGACGGAACACGGTAAGAAAACCAACTTTTTTCGCCACGCTGAGCGTTCGTGTCCGGGTGGAAATCACGCCGTTCAAAAGGGGAAAATTTTTTTTCAAGAACAACAATCCCTCCGGGTCCGGAGCCAGTCCCGAAAACAGGTCCAGATGCAAAAAGATAATCTGTGACTGTTCATCAAATTGATTCAGAACATCCGGGAGATCGTTGATGTTTCCATCCAGCAGAAAGAAAATTCGACAATAACGAAGATCCGCCCGGTGAAGGTTCTTTTCCCGGGAAACACGTATCGCCCCAATGATCGGGAAATGCTTTAGAACGGTAAGAAAGTCCAGGGACTTATCCATTTTTAATATTCACTTTCCACCTTCTTTTGCCAGGCAATCATGCCAATACTCTGGCACCGGAGAGGGATGAAAAAATAAGTGCTTGACTTGGCCGCGGGGAACATCCAATCCCCCAGTATCTCATTTTGATCAAAGGGGGAGATTCTCTCGGGGTAGTCTACCATAACCCATCCCAAAAGGAAAATGGCTGATTTGGCTTTTCCAGAATGTATTCTCCGGTACGTGCTTCTCGGTTTCACACCGTTGGATGGTGGTACAATAGCCATGATAGAGCCATCCAGGCAGGAGGTTTGTGGAGTGCATCCGGTACCAGCAAAAGAAGCCAGTAAATCACAACATCTTGGGAAAACACCCCTGTGGTCATTTGCCAAGTTCATTCTCCCGATTTACTTTTACTGGCGTTATCCTCTTCTCATTGAAGGATCCTTTCCCAAACCACCTTTCCTGATTCTATCCCACCACGTGAACGCCCTTGATCCTTTTTTTATCGGAACCCTCTGTCCCTATCCGGTCTCCTGGGTGGCAAACCGGCTGATCTTTCAACATCCCCTTCTCGGTCCTCTGATTCGTGCAGTACGGGCCATTCCGAAGCAAAAAAACCGTCCGGATCCACAAATGATCAATGCCGTTTTTGGAGTTTTGGAAAGAGGCGGAGTGGTCGGTCTTTTTCCCGAAGGAACCATATCCTGGGATGGGAATACTCAGAAAATGATCATGGGAACAGATAAACTGTTGGAGCGAATAGCGGTTCCAGTGGTGGTCGTTCACATTAAAGGAGGGTGGCTCAGTAAACCGCGATGGGCAGATCACCCTCGCAGAGGTCCGGTGACTGTCGAAATCATAACGGTTGATTCTTCCCATGCCCTGGACACCCTTTCCTACTCGGAGTGGACATGGCAGCGTGAACACATGATCCCTTTTCGGGGACGAAATAAAGCTTGTGGGTGTGAACGAGTGATCTGGTTTTGTCCTGCTTGTTTGTCCTTTCGCGCTATATCCGGTAAAGGGGACACCATATCCTGTCAACACTGCGGTAAAAAATGGCGGATTGATGATCTTGGTTTCATTGATGGACAATCGCAACCGGAATTTTTCGGAGATCAGGGTACCCTCTTATGGCATTATTTTTGCCAGCAGGGACGATTAGAAATTCCCCACGTCCTGGTTTCTTTTCGCTATTATAGAACAGCCCGGATCCAAAGCATTCAACGGGGGATTCTCATTATAGATTCAGAAGGGATTCATATCGGGAAAACCCATTTTCTTCTATCACGAATAAAGAGTGAAAATACCTTTCTCAGAAAGATTCTGGAATTTGTTTATGACAATTCACTGATCCGAATCCACAGTGTTTCATCATCATTTCTTATTGATACCTGTATCAATAAGATGAATCGAGAAAATACCGAAAATAAAAACAGCGTAGTGAAAGCGGGTGAATTCACATTCCAACGATTCGAGAAGTAATCAATAGAAAAGATCTCCATGCTTTTATCACTCTTCCTTACGCCATTTACCGGGATGACCCCCGATGGGTTGCACCTCTCCTTTCGGATATCCGGCAAACCGTAACCGGGAAAAAGGGCAGCCTTTTTCAAAAAGGGCATTTTGCACTGTACGTTGCCTACCAGGATAATGTTCCGGTTGGACGTATAGCGGTGGGGAGAGATCAACGTCTCAATGAAATCAAAAAATTTAACCAGGCTTTCTTTACCTTGTTTGAAACTATCCCTGACCAGGATATCGCTTTCCTCCTTTTTGATGCGGCAAAAAAATGGGCGGTGGAACGCGGATTTCGCTCATTGATCGGTCCGGTCTCTCCTACCAACGGAGATGACTGGAGAGGTTTACTTATCGATGGGTTCGAACAAGAACCATACGTTTTCACATCTTATAACCCCTCCCACTACCAGGAGCTGTATATGGCAAAATAATAATACAGCAAATGGCAAGTTAAAAGTACAGCAGTTTGCCGGCTGAAAAACAAAAGAATCATTGCCAGCACCCCTCAAATAATCTACCCTTTTGATTGGACACAATCAGATCAGAAGGGAGAG
>JAPLGF010000293.1 GCA_026390275.1 Candidatus Atribacteria bacterium | reverse complement strand
ACTGGAGTGAAATTCTTGGGGTCAGGTCTTGAGATATCAGTTCTCGGTATGAAATTCACCTATCAAGACCTGACCCGGAAGAATATATGAACTTGAATTCATAAGTTTTCTGGGTTAAAATAGAATTGTATGTGGACTGTAGACATGACCTCAGAGTTCCCCACTACAATTTTCAAGTCATTCTCACAACTTTTTTCTCATTTTCTCTTCGAATTTCATACCAACGATTATCTCTGACAAGCGACCAGATAACTCTCACCAGATTTCTACCAAGCGATCGTATCGCCTGATTATGTTTTTTTCCTTCTCCTTTTTTCTTATCTCACACCTGGTGTTAGAAAATTGTTGAGGTAGAAATGGCATAATCAGGGGAGATATGGTAAGGAATATAAACGGTGAGACAGCATTTCTGGCTATTTAGTACCTTCAAAGGTAATCGATTCCAGGGCTTTTTGAAGAATGGGAAGGAATTTATCGTAGCTTTTATTTTGAGTGGTAATGTTCAAAAATATGCCCTCTCCATCATCAAAGACTTTATCGGCGACAATGAACCAAAGGCTGACGTCCCGTTTGGAATTTTTCATGGTTACCGACCGGGCTTCTTTTCCTCCCAGTGTGATCTTGGTGTCTTTGATCAATTCCGAACCCTCAGTTTCATCTCCCATAAACAGCTCAAGAAAAGATGTCACTTCCGCTCCCCGGGCCATAATCAAGAACTGATCAGGATTTGCGACATCACCTTTGTACCAAGCAGCTTCCTTTTCGCTAAAACCCATTTTTTCTTTCAGTGGCACCCATCCGGATGGAAGGGTCAGGGTCACCCCGTAGATGGAGATATTCAGCCATTCCTCTTCAGCCCAGGAAAACTGGGTGAATGCAACGGTCAGCAGAGCCAGTGTAATGATGGTAAGCGCGATCCGTTTTTTCATTTCAAATTCCTCCTTGATTTTTTTTCTGATACGAATACTACCTCTTCACTCCTTTCTTGAGTAAAATATTTTTTTATTTCAGATTTCAGATATTTTTACCTAAAAAGCCCCACCGCGGCCTCCGCCCGAACCTCCACCAATGCTTCCTCCTCCACCAGAGAATCACCCTCCGCTCCAGCCACCGGAAGACCCCTTTGAGCGGGCTTGGGCTTGAACAATGGTAGCGGAGGCGGTGTTCCGCAAAGAGTAGAATTGGTTGCCGAATAGAAAGATCGACGGGCCATAGAAATAACCATGCTGGCTCTGAGCTTCCCATATCTCATGGGGAACGGTATTTTGCAGGGTGCTGATGACTTTTTCCGCCACTCCCAGTGCGGTTGCGTAGATGAGATACTTCTCCCATACCACCACCGACTCGGGCGGGTATTCAGAAAGAAGAGAAAAATCGGAGAGATAGCGACTGAAATTCATCCATTTCAGGTAATATTCCCGTCCTTCTCTCGTCCATCGTCCGAAAAAATCTTTGCGAATCATCAAAATGGCTCCACCGGTAAACCACATAATTGCCGAGAGCAGGGTCATTGATGGCAATAGAAAAGCAGTGATTTCCTGGGTGGAAATTCCCACGACCGCTAAAGAGAAAAACATCATTAAAACAGCTAATAACTTTGCCAGAACATTACCTGACGTTTTAAAATAACCCCGTTTGGTGATTTCTTCCCTGACAAAGTTTTCATACCCTTCCAGCAATCGGTTAAAAGCTCCGGCATCGGTGGTTGATTTGGAGAGTCGGGGTTCCACTTCTTGAAAATCAAAAATATTGTTGACCGCAAAACGAGCTAATAACTTTAACAGAAATCCTTCCGAATCCGAGAGGTCCTTCCCTGGTTCGGTTTTTTTCAGCTCAATAACCTGTCCATGTTTTTTTTCCTGGAACTCGAGGTAGTCTTTATGGTAGAGGTTCATCAATGCTGCTACTATTCCATCTTTGTCGATCGAACCAGCCAGGTTTTTCACCATGGCATTTATGAAATCGGGGGGGTCGTCGCTTGGTAACTCTCGTTCATATACCCCCTGGTAAGAAATTTCGGGTTCTTTGCCCAGAAACCAGAACACCAGAAAGAACAGAAAACCGAAGATGATCAGAAGAACGACCCAGGGGAGCCAGGCGGCCCGGACCTTGAGGACATACTCACTTTCGATATCGTTCACTTCATCACTGGTGAGAGTGGGATTATCGATAGCGTAATGTAAGCCGGAAACTGGATCAGCGAGGAACCGGACCTCTGCGAAGGTTTCCGGTGGAAGATGGGATGCGGAGAAGGTGAAGCGATTTCCGCTTCGAATCGTTTGAACGGGGGGGGTGGAGGGAGACCGCGGTGATGTTTACCGGATCGGGAAAATCGAAAACACCGGTGACGCTCCCCGCAGGAGCGTCCCATCCTCCCCAATACTGGCGAAAAATTTGGGCAACTTGGGGTCCATTTTCAAAAACTCCACGTGCAGTGTAGGTGACGTGAAGCCGGATAAGAGGAGACCGAGCCGGGTCGAGACGCTCTGAACTCCCTTGGGGGACCAGCCATACCTGGGCTTCAAAACCGTTGGATTGCTTACGGATAAACTCGACGGAACTGGTTTCGATCCCCTCGGTCCAGAGCTTGACGTTGTCGATCTCGACGTAACGGGAGGGTGGAATTTCTCGATACAGACCGCGAAAAGGTTTGCGCATCTGATAGTCGATTATTTCGTGGACTTCAAAACGACCGTCGGGAAGCATCCCCTGTTGGATAACGGCCGAGCGTATCGTGTAGAGAGAGTTGAAATACCATTTGAAATAGGGATTTCCTCCCATGGACTGAAAGAGGATGAACAGTAAACTTAGAACGATTCCTGCCACCACCCACTTGATGATATTTTTGGCACGCACCAGTTTTACCTCGCTCTCACCGGAAAGAATCCTCTGACAGGGAACAGGTTTTTCTAGATCGGATGGAAAAGGTTCCGGATATTTCTATTTTAAATGATACCGAGACCGGAGACAACCGAAGGTGAGCCGTTCAAAGCCAATATAGATGTATTTTTCGTCTTGATGACGGTTTATTCTTTTTTGAAGCCGACTCGCGCTTCAACTGCCGGTTTCTTTTGACGGCCAATTTCCGTCCCAATCGATCGATGGTTTTTCCCAGCCATCGGGTACAGAAGTTCACCTTTACCGGATAATAGTAGTCGGATTCCAACCAACCATTTTCTTTGAAGGAGTTGTAGTCACGGCTGGCCGGGTCGGGATTTTCTTTGTGCATGGAACGGCTGATATGGAACATGAAATAAGAAAACAAGCGGGGCCGGGGGGAATCGGGTCCAAAAAGAACTTTTCGGAAACAGTCGGCTACCGGGGAGATTTGTTTTTCCAGGTGCTGTTTTTCTCTTGTGGTTCTCGGACCGGGAGGGATGGTGAGACTGACATCCCGGGCGACATTGAATCCTCAGAAACGGCCTACCTTTTCCAGGTACTTGACGATATCTTTATCGCCATAGATCCCCTGGGTCACCACCGGAAGAAAGCTATTGTCAAATGTTGGGTTTAGGAAAGAATCAGGCGGGCGTCTTCATCTTTCTGTACTCCATTGACAAATTCGACAGCTTCATTCACTAAAGAAAGCAATTTCACTCCCTCCAACTTTTTCCAGGAATTTTCAGCTGAGAGAGCAAGACGATAGACCATAGATAGAAGGGAGAATCGAGAAAGACATCCTTTGGTTTTATCAGTCCGGAGCCGGACGGTGGCAAAGGTGGATTCAATGGGGTTGGTGGTTCTGAGGGGTTCCAGTATAAGCAGGAAAATCATAGAAGGTGAGGAGGTCAGTGGTGATGACTTCTTTCTTTTTCGGTTGGTTTGAGGTATTCTTATCCCTGGCGTATCCCTCTTTCTTTTTTAAGGTGTGATTCAGGATCATCACCTTAGGATAGGCCACCTTTTTCTTACCTGCAAACACATTGAGTATAACTCGTTGAAAAGAGTGAAGGGGGAATCATATGAAAGCCTATCAGATTAAAATCGAATTGGTAGATTCCGATCCTTTAATTTGGAGAAGAATAATCATTCCTGCTGACGTTACATTCAAACGCCTTCATGATGCGATACAGTTTTCAATGGGCTGGCTGGATTATCATCTTTATGAATTTGAATTTCTCCAAGAAAAGCTTCGAATTACCAACGATGAAGAGTCCTATGATGAGTTTAAATTCTATACAACTAAGTACAAAGGAAAGAAGTCAACCAAGAAAGAAGATCCTCATGGCTTTATAGCTGAGATAATTGAAACGACTATCAGACTACCTCAAACCGTCAAAATTGATAAATATCTGGAGAAAAATAAAATCATTAATTATGCTTACGACTTTGGGGATAATTGGCGTCATAAAATCGAATTGGAAAAAACCATAGATGATTATGAATTCGGCTATCCTGTCATCCTTGAAGGAGCGGGCGCTTGCCCACCAGAGGACGTAGGCGGGATTGGTGGATATGAAGAGTTCTTATTAGCGTGGAATGATCAAAACCATTCTGAACATGAGTCAATGCGCCTTTGGGGAGAAAGCCAATATTACCGGGAATTTGATATCAATTTTAGGAACAATCTGCTTAAAATGTGCTTGAAGATCAAGAAGGTAAAATAAAATTCTATTTCTAATAGTTTATCGATATCCCTCTCTATTTCTCCCATTCTTGAAAGAATAATTTCTCGATTAAAAGGAATTTTTTTCATAGTCTCTCATAGTCTTTCTAACAAAGCCCGGTCTTGTATATCCAATAACGGTTTAAA
>JAPLGF010000085.1 GCA_026390275.1 Candidatus Atribacteria bacterium | reverse complement strand
CATCGACGGGGGAGCCGGGCAGTTGAGCTCTGCCCAGAAGATTCTGCAGCAGGAGCAATGTACTGTCCCGGTCGTTGCTTTAGCCAAAGAGTTCGAAGAGATTTATCTTCCCGGAAAAAAGAAACCGCTCCGTCTTTCTGCCGATTCCGAATCGCTCCAGTTTCTCCAGCGGGTCCGAAATGAAGTTCACCGTTTTGTCATCACCTTCCACCGTACCCGGAGAAATAAACAACTTTTCCATTCCCTCTTAGAAGAAATTCCCGGTATCGGTCCCCGCCGGCGAACCATCCTTCTCTCCGCCTTCGATGACCTCCACGAAATTCTGGATCAGGATGCCAATATCCTGGGCCGTAAACTCCAGATCCCGGTGCGATGTATTCAAGCAGTACAAGAAAAACTTTCCACAGAACAAAAAAAGGTGAACGGTACCAAAGATGGACTTTAAAAATCGCGTGAAAAATGAACTCTATGCCCTGTATCCGGAAAAAGAGAAAGATCGCCGCGCCGAGTGGGCAGGAATCTTACGGGGAGGAGGGATCTTAAAGAAGCAGGGAAGTAAATTTTCCCTGGTATTTTCTCACCGGGACCCGGCCTTGATCAAGAAATGTCTTTTTTTTAAAAAAAATCTTCTCCCGGAATTGACCCATTCCTTATTTCTCCAGGAAAGGGAGGGATTGCAACAAGGTTTTCACTACGTGATGGAATTTCCTGTTTCTCTGGATGCCCTGTTCCATCTGGGGTTGCAGGATGATGATCTTCCCGGTTTCATGCAAAATGATTGTTGGAGCTACTTTCTTCGGGGAGTTTTTGAATCCCGGGGATATGTGGGAGACCCCCAGAGGGGATATCAGCTCGAATTTCAGCTCAGTTCGGAATATTTCGCCCGGCACATCCTCCAGGTCCTGATTGAACACCATCTGACCTTCCATTCCCGAAATCTCAAGGGAGAGGTAAACGTTTACACCAGGCAGTTTCAGAGCATCGCTGATTTCCTCCAGCTCATCGGAGCCACCTCCTCCTATATGGAGATCGAGAAGATCATGGTGGAAAAGTCAACCATGAATGAGCTCACCCGCTGGGTGAATTATGAAACCGCTAATGTGGAAAAAACCGTTGTTTCTTCCGCTCGTCAAAGAAAGAAAATTGGCCTGCTCCAGATGGAACTGATTCCTTTTTCCCTGCGGGAAGTGATGTATCTCCGGTTGAAGTATCCCTGCGCCTCACTGCGGGAAATCGGGGAATTGTGTGCCCCACCACTTTCCAAGGCGGAAGTTCACCGGAGATTAAAATACATTGAAAAAATTGCTGATCAAAAAGGGGGTTTACAGGGAGAATAACTTCACGTAGAATAGAAACGGCAGTTTTACCAGTTCAGGACTTTTTGATCGGTTTTCCGGGAAGATCAAAAAGAGGAAACATTGGAGTGATCCCGCTTCGGCAGGAGAGTTCCATGTTGATCCTGTAACCGCTTGAGTGGTGCAGGATTCCCCATATTGATTTAAAGGAGGAATATAGATGGCCAGTGTTGTCTTAAAGGATATCATGAAGAAATACGGTGATGTGGTGGCAGTGAGCAAAATCAGTCTCGAAATCAAGGATCAGGAATTTGTTGTTCTGGTTGGTCCTTCCGGTTGCGGAAAGACAACGACCCTTCGAATGATCGCCGGTTTGGAAGAAATCGATGGGGGAGAGATTTTCATCGGTGACACCCTGGTGAACGATGTCCCTCCCAAAGATCGGGATATTGCCATGGTATTTCAGAACTATGCTTTGTACCCCCATATGGACGTGTACAACAACATGGCTTTTGGTCTGAAGCTCCGCAAATTCCCCAAGAACGAAATCAATCAGCGGGTGAAGGACGCGGCCGAAATCCTGGGCATTCAGGAACTCCTCCAGAGAAAACCCAAACAGCTATCCGGTGGTCAGAGACAGCGGGTGGCCGTGGGACGGGCCATCGTCCGTCACCCCAAAGTGTTTTTATTTGACGAACCACTGTCCAACCTGGATGCAAAACTCCGGGTCCAGATGAGAGCCGAGCTTTCCAAGCTGCATGATAAGCTGAAAACCACTATGATTTACGTCACCCACGATCAGGTCGAAGCCATGACCATGGGTGACCGGATCGTGGTCATGCGCGATGGTCTGGTTCAGCAGGTCGGAAGCCCGCTCGATCTGTACAACAAACCGGTGAACAAATTCGTGGCCGGCTTCATTGGCACTCCTTCCATGAACTTCCTCGATGTGATTCTGAAGAAAGAAGGAGACAACCTCTTTTTAGATGGGCAGTCTTTCAAACTCGCCATCCCGGCAGAGTACAAGAGTACCCTTCTTTCTTACGTCAACCAGGAACTGACTTTCGGAGTTCGTCCCCAGGACCTCTTCGATAGTACGGTGAGTAGAGAGGTTTCCTTCCACGAAGGAACCTCTATTAACTGTACCGTGGACGTGGTGGAACCGCTCGGTTCTGAACAGGACATCTACCTCACCACCGGACCGCACACCGTGGTAGCCGTGCTCGATATGCAGACTCGTACCAGTGTCGGTGCCGATATCAAGATTGCGGTTGACACCTCCAAAATACACCTCTTTCGACTCGACACCGAAATCGCCATCATTTAGTTCAAAAAAAGGGGGCACTCCGGTGCCCCCTTTTTTGGTTTTCCTTTCATCCCCCGAGTGTTTTGAGCTCTTCTTTTTTCTTGGTTTTTCTCTCTCCAAAAACAGTTTACCCGGAAAGTTACACCTACGGGGTAAGATGCCTTTTTTTCGTTGACGTGATTTCCTGATGTTGTATAATAGGAATCTGAATTTGTGCGCAATCTCAACTCAATATGGACATAAAAACGAGGGAGGTAAACGAAATGAAAGTAGGTATTAACGGTTTCGGCAGAATCGGACGTCTGGTGTACAGAAGGATGCTCGAGATGGGTGGTTTTGAAGTGGTGGGGATTAACGACCTCACCAGTACCAAAACCCTGGCCCATCTCTTGAAATACGATTCTGTCCATGCACAGATTCCCAATGAGGTGAGTGCCACCGAGGATTCCATCGTGATCGATGGAAAACCGATCAAAATTTTTGCCCAAAAGGATCCCTCTCTGCTTCCCTGGAAGGATCTGGGCGCTGAGCTGGTAATTGAGTCAACCGGTAAGTTCACCGATCGAGCAGGGGCCTCCAACCATCTCAAGGCAGGAGCCAAAAAGGTCATTATTTCCTCTCCTGCCAAAGAGCCCGATATCACCATCGTTATGGGTGTCAACCACAATACGTATCAGAAAGATCAACACCACATTATTTCGAATGCC
>JAPLGF010000105.1 GCA_026390275.1 Candidatus Atribacteria bacterium | reverse complement strand
TCGCCGGGAAGGGAACACCGGAACTGGATTCCACCCGCCAGGGGATCATTTTTGGATTGACATGCGAGTCTTCTTCCCGGGATATTCTGAAGGCTCTCTTGGAATCGCTCTGCTTTGAAACCAGAAGAAACCTAGACTTTCTGGAAAAGAATCTCTCGGTAAATTTTGGGGAAGTCCGCGTGGTGGGCGGTGGAAGCCGATCTCATTACTTTTCCCGCCTCAAATCCACTATTTATGGAAAAAAGATTGTCTTTTTTGATTTTCCGGATCTCTCCGCTTTTGGGGCGGCGGTTTTAGCTATGGCCGGGGTTGAGGGGTGGGGAAAAGCCCTGGGTGTTCTGGATCACTTCCAGGAAAAAGCCAGGATTTTTGAGTATTCTTCGGAGAATAAATCGATCTACGAACAAAAGTACCACCATTATTTAGCTCTTGGTCAAACTTTGGACCGGTGTTTGATGGATTATTCGTTTCTGATTTCGAAAGAAACATTCTGATATTGTTCTATTGACAACCGAAAATGATTATGCTAATTTCTAATGTAGTTCATCTAAACGATTAAATAATCGTTTAGATGAACGGGGAAAGCACCTCAACTCCCGATTAAACGGAGACCCACCATGGGCACTTTGGTTGAAATGAAAGGCATTTATAAGCTTTTTGGAGGGCTGTGTGCCATCAACAATGTGGATTTAACCATTGGTAAAGGAGAAGTGATTGGTCTCGTCGGTGACAATGCTGCGGGTAAGTCCACCCTCATGAAGGTGTTGTCGGGTGTTTATCCTCCTACCGAAGGAGATATCTTCGTGGAGGGACAGCAAAAAATATTTAAAAGCCCGCATGATGCCCGAAATGTGGGGGTGGTAATGCTTTTCCAGGACCTGGCCTTGGTTCAGGATCTAGACGTTACCGATAATATTTTCTTGGGAAAAGAGTTGCCAAAACGGATTTTTGGCCAGGATATGAGATTCCTACTGGATCGTCGAACCATGGATGAACGGTCGGAAAAATTCCTCCGGGAACTGGAAATCAATGTCGATTCTATCAAGGAAAAGGTCAAAAATCTCTCTGGTGGTCAAAGGCAATCGGTCTCCATCGCCCGAACGATTTTTTTCAATGCCCGGCTGGTGATTTTGGACGAGCCGACCTCTGCCATTTCAGTGAAAGAAACCCAAAAGGTTCTTGATCTCATTCTCCAGCTCAAGAAGAAGGGAGTCGCCGTGATCATTGTGAGCCACCGGATGGAAGATATCTTCAATGTTGCCGATCGGGTTGTGGTCCTGAGAAGGGGAAAGAAAGTAGAAGACATCGAAAAATGCAAGACCACGCCAGAACTCATCATCAAGAGAATCATAGGGCTGAATGATGGTGCTGGGTGTAATCAATAAACGGTTCATCGCTTCCAGGGGGGTTGCATGAATAAGTTTTATGCCCGCTTCCGGTTGTTCTATCTGAATAATTCCATCATTTTTATCTTCATTGCATTATCGGTTATGAGCGGTATTCTGTCCGATAAATTTTTTTCCGTACGTAATTGGCTCAATATCCTTAACAATTTTTCCGTCACTGGGATTGTTTCCTGTGGGGTGGCTCTGGTCCTCATTGCGGGAGGCATCGATCTGTCCTTCGGTTCAATATTAGCCTGTTGTTCGGTTTTCGCCGCTTTTTTGGAGCCACGAAGCCTGTTCCTTGCTATTTTGCTTCCCGTTCTTTTAGGGGTTCTTTTGGGTCTTTTTAACGGATTTATCGTTGCCAAGATTGGAGCCAACCCTCTCATCACCACATTGGGAACCCAATGGCTCTATTTCGCCCTTCTGATGATTGTCACCAGTGGAAACCTGGTTCAGGGTAATTCCGATACCCCTTTCCATTTCATCGGGCATGGAAAAATATTCAACATCCCTTTTCCGATCTATTTTTTCTTAGGTATCGTTTTATTCGCCTGGTTTCTGTCTCGAAAAACCCTCTATGGAAAATATCTCTTTGCCCATGGATCGAACAAGAATGCTCTGTTTTGTTCGGGGATCGATTCCAGCCATATTTATATGATGACTTTTGCCATTATGGGACTCCTGGTAGGAATTGGGGGAGTGGTGTTGAGTTCCCGCTTGATTGGTGTCCGGCCAACCGAGGGAGGGCGCTACCTCATGAATGTTCTCACCGCGGTTATTTTGGGGGGAGTGAGCCTCAACGGAGGGATCGGATCCCTGGTGAATGTGATGATAGCGGTGGTGGTGCTGGGTGTCATCGATAACAGCATGGTGCTCCTGGGTGTTCCCTACAAAGATCAGCAGATCATTCGCGGGGGTATCTTCATCCTGAGTATCATCTATAACAATTATCTTGTTAATCAATCAGAAATCTTTCGCCGGAAGAGTGTGAGTCAAGAATCATGAAGACGATACTTTCCTCGGTGTTAATGGAGCAATGTGGTATGGAAGAAGGAACATGAATAAGGCTTTAGGAAAAGCGTTTTTAGAGTATAAACTCCTGCTGGTGATGGGGGGTATCGTCATTTTGATGTTCTTTTTCGATTTTACTTTTTTTAATCCCATCAATCTCATCAATATCATTTCCCATGTTTCGATCAATGGCATTTTAGCCATGGGGATGACGCTTTTGATGATCAGTCGTTCTTTCGATATGTCCATAGGATCAATCATGGTCCTTTCGGGAACTATCACCGTTATGTTGGTGAGAGTCATTGGTATTCCGGGTGCCATCCTGGTTGGTGTTCTCTCCGGGATCCTGATGGGATGGCTCAACGGAATCCTGGTGGCCAAATTTAAAATCAACTCCTTTATTGCCACGCTGGGAACCATGGTTATCTTTCAGGGTATGGCGTTTAGTCTTACGAATATGAAACCAATCAGTTCACGGAATCCTAATTTTCAAATATTTGCCACCTATGAGCTCTTTGAGGGGGTTCCTATCGTTATCCTTTATTTTCTCATCGCGATTTTTATCGTCTGGTTTATCTCCCGATTCACCCGGCTGGGGAAGAATGCCTATGACATCGGGGGGAATATGGATGCCTGCCGCATGATGGGGATCAACGTGGATTACTACTCCATCGTTTTTTTTATCATCTCTGGAGTGTTTGCTTCTTTTGGAGGGGTTCTCCTCTCCAGCAAAATTGACGCGGCTTCTGCGGTTTTTGGGGAGAATGTGGGGCTTCAGATCATCGCCGGAATCGTTATAGGGGGAGTGAGCCTCGCGGGAGGGGTGGGAAAGGTAATGGGAGTGGTCCAGGGCATCATTCTGCTTGGTCTCCTTGAGAATGTTACCATGTATCTTGGTCTTTTCGGGTACTTTCAGCTTCTTTTCCGGGCCTTGATTCTCCTGGGAGTGGTCATTTTTGATATCGTCTATGTCAATGTGAACAGCAAAATGTTGGAGAAAACCAACTTCCGAAAGATGAAGGAAATTGGTTGAAATCAGCAGAAGTAGAAAAAATAACGTCGTGCTTTGGTTTTTTGTTACGAAAAGGGGGTGATGGTTTTTTATCAAAGAACCCGTTATGAGTGTCCGTTTTCCATTACAGAAATTACCCTTAGGAGGAGAAATACGAATGAATAAAAAAATTGTCCTTGGTATCGTGATGCTTTCCCTGTGTTTTGCTCTGTTATTGAATATGACTGGCATTGCTTCGGCAGAAGAAGGAAAAGTGAGGCTGGGGGTTTGCATGTCCACCTTCACCTCTCCCTATGCTTCCGCCATGGTGAAGACATTCAAGAGCTACTGTCAGGAAAAAGGATACGATCTGGTCATCCTCGATGCTCAACTCGATATCCAGAAAGAAGCCAACAACATTGATGACCTCATGGCTAAGAAAGTGAACGCCATCATGGTTAACGCCGTGGATTCCGAGGGAAGCCGGGCAGCGCTGAAAAAAGCAGCCGATGCCGGTTTTGTCGTGATCTGTTCGAACACTACGGTCAACAATCCGCAGGAACTCGGCATTCGGGCATATACTGGCCCGAACTGCTACGATGAAGCGGTGACCGCTGCCAAAGATGCCATCAAACGGAACCCGAAAGCGAATGTGGTCATGATCACCGGGACCCCAGGTTACTCGGCAGCAATCGACCGGGAAAAGGGATTTACTGACACCATCGCCAAAGAAGCCCCGGAGATGAAGATGCTTGACATACAAACTGCGAACTGGATGCGGGAAGACACCCAGCGGGTGATGTCTGACTACATCACCAAATACGGAGATAAGATCAATATCGTCTATGTTCACGATGATAATATGACCGTTGGTGCCGTGAACGCCCTCAAAGCGGCCGGGTACACTTTAGAAACCAAACCAATCATCATCAGCGTCGGTGCCATGGCTGATGGTCTCCCCCTCATCAAGGAAGGGTGGATCGATTCCAGCATGATGCAGTCTCCGATCACGGATGCTCAGCTGGCCGTTGACACGGCGGTCGACATCATGAACGGGAAGCAGACCGAGAAGTATAAAGATTACTTCATGGCAACTCCGCCCGTCGACAAGAGTAACGTCCAGAAAGTGATTGATATGCACATTTGGGATTAAATAACCAAAAATACCAGGGGACACAGGCCGGGATCATCCCGGCCTGTGTCCCCACCGAGAAGGGAAAACGGACTGATTGAGAGATGAATAATCAAGAGAAGACACCGAAATCATTGACTGTTTATGTGGGTGTGAAAAGTGATCCGATTCAGTACCGGTACTCTTTTGAATGGCTTTTTGATCTCATGGCCGAAGAAAATGTCTTTCATCTGCAACTGGGTTCCTTTACCGAACTTTTTTTCCTTTCCGATTCGTATTTTGAGAAACTTCGTGCTACTGCGGAATCAAGACGTATCACCATTTCCAGCGTTTTTACCTCACATCGAGAACTGGGAGGGTTTCTGGTGGAAGATCCCGAGTTCGCCCGGATAACAATGCGGAATAGCCGGCGATTGATTGAAATAGCAGAAATTGTCGGGTCTCCGGTTGCCGGTTCGTCGATGGGAGGGGTCTACCGGGACCGTCTCTGGTATCGGCAAGAAGGAGTTCGGAGATATATTGAGGGTATGAAAGAGCTGATGCATGACGCCAAAGAACACGGTCTCTCCTGGCTCACGGTTGAGCCGATGTCCTGTTATGCCGAACCGCCTTGCCATTCGCAGGAGATGATCAGCCTGATGGAGGAGTTTCGTTCTTATCATGCCCAGAACGAAGATGACACCGTCCAATTCGGTCTATGTTCCGATGTTCTCGGGGGGTGGTCGATATTTCCCGGATTCATTTCATACTATCGACCAATCAAGACCTGCTTCCCACCTCCCCGATCATCGGCTATTTAGAACTTCCCGGACCGAAGCTGGGGCGGGATTATACCGACAATCTGCTCGAGGGACGTCTGCGTTCCTCTTTGAGACACCTCAATAAAGAATTTTTATCGGTGACGGGGGAGGGAAGGTAGAGAATGAAAGCCCTGGTTCTCCATCAACCTGGTAATTTGAAGTATGAGACCCACTGGCCCGTTCCGGACGTTCCGGAGGGATGGGTGCTGGTGAAGATGAAATATACGGGAGTATGCGGATCGGATCTTCCCCGGATCATGGTGACCGGTGCCCATCGTCACCCTCTCATTTGTGGACATGAGTTGTCTGGAACCATTTACCGGTCGAAATCATCTTTCCTTCAGCCGGGTCAGCGAGTTGCCGTGCTTCCGCTCATTCCCTGCGGAAAGTGCGAAGCCTGTCAGAATCATGATTTTTTCCATTGTCAGAACTATGATTTCATCGGGTCCCGGAGAGACGGTGGTTTCGCCGAGTTCTGCTTGGTTCCGGAGAACAATGTGTTTCTTCTCCCCGATACCGCCAGTTTGGAAGTTGGAGCCTTTTTTGAACCCCTTCTGGTCACTCTCCATGTTCTCCGGGCTTCCCGAATGAAACCCGGTGCTCGCCTGCTGGTGATCGGTGCTGGAGCTATTGGTAATCTTTCTGCCCAATGGGGAAAGATTTTAGAGGCAGGAAAGATTTTTATCACCGATATTCGGAAAGAATCTCTGGATATTGCCCGGAAGTGTGGAATCGACACCCTGGACAGTCTCAACGGAGAGATCGAACAACAGGGACCGTATGATGTGGTGATCGAAGCGGCCGGTTCCAACACCGCTCTGGAGCTGGCTTTACGGAATGTTCACAATAAAGGAACAGTGGTGGTGGTCGGCCGGGAGACGAAAGATACCATCGTTTCCCATTCGGTTTTTGAATCATTCATGAGAAAAGAAGCGGAACTTACCGGATGTTGGGGGTATGTATTCGAAGGGGAAGAGGCGTTTATCACCAGAATTCTGCAAGAGAACCATTTGTGTGTGAGTTCGCTCATCACTCATCGGGTTACGTTGGAAAGCGGAGTGGAGACGATCCAGGCGATGTGGGATAAATCGTTTTTTTACTGTAAAGTCATCTTTCAAGGTGAGGATCAAGCCAAATGACGAATGCCATAATGAAAGTTGCTTCTGTTGTCAGTTTGGGTCAGATCATGATCACAGAAAAGCCCATCCCCGCCTGTCCACCTGATTCCATGCTGGTGCAGGTGGAATCCTGTGCTATTTGCGGTTCAGACTTGCGAATCTATAAAAAAGGGGATGCTCGCGCCCGGTATCCCATCGTCATCGGGCATGAAATCGCCGGAACGATTCGGGAACTGGGTCGGGAGGTGTGGGGATACCAGGTGGGGGAACGGGTTTGTATCGCTCCCGGACATGGATGTGGCGAATGTAAGTATTGCCTCTCCGGGCACTCGAATGTATGCATCCACCCCCGTCCATCGATCGGATACGCTTCCGATGGGGGCTTTGCCCAATATATGGTTCCCCCAGCGAATGTGGTCAAGCTGGGTTTTGTCAACGCCATCCCGGACGGTTTGTCCTTTGACCATGCCTCTCTGTCTGAAATCATCGCCTGCTGTTTGAACGCCCAGGAAAACTGTCCGGTCAACCAGGGAGATGTGGTGTTGATCATTGGTGCCGGTCCAGCCGGTTGTGTCCATGCTATCCTTTCCAAGATGAAAGGGGCGGAGAAGGTATTGATGACCCAACGAACCCTTCCCCGTCTTCAGATGGCCTCCGAACGGCTCCAGGTGATCGACCGGATTATTGCTTCGGAAAAAGAAAACTTGAATGAAGTGGTGAAGGGAGAAACCGGCGGGCTGGGAGCTGACGTGATCTACGTTTGTGCTCCTTCTCCGGAAGCGCAAGCACAGGCGTTTGATTTGGCTGCTCCCCGTGGTCGGATCAACTTCTTTGGGGGACTGCCCAAAGAACACTCTTTTCTCACTCTCAATGCCAATACCATCCATTACCTTGAACTGTTTATTTCCGGTGCTTCGTCCAGTTTGGCCAGACAAAACCGGGAAGCTCTGGAACTCTTAGCCTCCGGCCAGATCGATGCTGAAGGCATCATCACCCATCGTTTTCCTCTGGAAGACATCTCCCGGGGATTACGCGTGGTCGAAGACCGAACCGGGATTAAAGTGGTGATCAAGCCCCATCTCTCTTCGAAAGAACCGGGGTGAGGTCCCTATGCCGACGATCAAAGAGTACGCATCACGAGTCAGTCAGGAAGTAACTGCCGTTTTCCAATGTCTGGATGAAGAGGAGTGTGACCGGTTGGCCGAAGCGCTGGTTCGGGCCCAGAAAGTGTTTCTGATCGCCGTCGGACGGGTGTTTCTTTCACTTCAATGTTTCGGCAAACGATTGGGACATCTGGGGATCGATGTGCAGGTGGTCGGCTCCGTTACTGAAAAACCAATCACTCCCCAGGATGTGCTGGTGGTGGCCAGCGGTTCCGGGGAATCGAAAGTACCGGTCCTGATTACTCGTCTCGCCAGGGAAAAGGGGGCGGTGATCGCCTTGATCACCTCTGCTCCGGTTTCCACTCTCAAAGATATGGCAGATCTTTGTGTCACCATTCCCTGTCCTACCAAGAATGATTCTCACCGGGGAGTGGAATCAATTCAACCGATGTCCACCCTGTTTGATCAGGCGTTACATCTTCTGGGGGATGCGGTAGCGTTAAAAATTTCAGAAATGAAGCAGTTGAAAAAAGAGGAACTCTGGAAGTATCATGCCAATTTAGAATGAAGTATCCATGTACAAAGGGTGAATATTAATAGAAATCAAGGTGAGAACATGCCAGTGTCCATCTGTGAATATCAAATAGTCCGTGATGAAAAAACCATCAGAGAGCTGGTGGGAAAGGAAATCGAACGAACTGGGGGGATCTTTCGTTTGGCACCGACCTGGGTCGGTCGGACGGGTATCGTCGTTCCCGGGCGACGGATCAAGCTGGAAGACATCTATCTCAACCAGGCGGTAGCGGTCAACGAACGCTGGCTGGCCTCGGTCACCTATGCCGATAACGGGGTCTCCAATGCTGTTTGTCCCCAAGACCACGGTTTCAGCTATCTGGTGGTGGACCGTTTTCGCTTTCTGTTGCGGGATGCCTTTCGGGTGGTCGGAGATGTGCTCTTGGGAAAAGGGAAAGAGTGGGATGTTCTCCCCAAGTTTTTTGATAATAATGGAAGAATTCCGTCTCATCTTCATCCCTGTCAGCAGCATGTGAAAAAAGGTTTAATTGGAAAGCCGGAATCCTACCACTTTCCTCGGGAGCTCAATATGAATCCGAACAGCGACCCCCGTACCACCCTGGGAATTGATCCCACCGCTACCGATGATGATATCCTGAATCATTTGCGGGGGTATAAAAAAGGAAACAACCGTTTGACCGATCTGGGATGCAGCATCAATCTCATCCCGGGAACCGGATACTACATGCCGCCCTGTACCTTACACGGACCGGGATCGTTCGTGACCTATGAACTGCAGGTGGCTTCAGATGTATCCTGCATCCCGGAATCACGAGTCAATGAGATGGTGATGCCCGTCGATATGGTGGATCGTGACTTACCGGTCACCTTCGAAAAAGATGGTGAGGAAGCGGTTTATCAGTATATTCTTTCCATGATTCGTTGTGAACAGTCCGGGAATACCGTCGTTCCTTTTCGGAAGGAGTATTTCCGGCCTCCGGTTCGGGTGAGAGATGAGGCATCAGGGTATCAGGATTTTGTCATTTACCGGACGGGAAAATGCAGCGAACCAGTGAACCCGGATCTCTACAGTGCCAAGCATACTGTCGTCTATTCCCAGGAAAACATGGAAATGAATGAACATGCGGCATTTGGCTTGATTACCCTCGGTGGTCATGGAACGCTCTCCGTGCCGGGGAAAGAGCCGGTTTCGTTGGAAACAGTGGGGATTTTTGTCACCCGGGAAAGTATGGGTGGCGATGAGGTTTTTGTCTCCGCTCCCGCGGCTTCCCACCTCATCGTCGAGGGTCAGAGTATGGAGGATGTTTCCTTCTACCAGCACTTTTCTTCCCATTCCAACCTGGAGGCTGCCCGTTTATCCATTCCGGAATAGGCTCCTCCGGAATGGTATTGGTTGTGTACTTGAACGAGGAGAAGAAGAGAGCAGGAGTCAAAGGTATGAAAGGAGTGTGGAGTGATGAAACCATTGAATATCATTGAGCTCAGTCATCGGATCATTCCTGGCAAGGAACATTTCAAGCTGGAAACGAAAGTAGTCGATGTTACGACGGTTCTTCCCCAGGTCCGCCATCGGCCGGATGTCTGGTATATACTGGGCGAAGTCACTTACTGTACCCATGTCGGAACTCACATCGAAGTTCCCTATCACCACCTGAAAGAGGGAGCCGATGTGGCGGACTTCCCGGTCAAACAGCTGGTGGGGGAATGCGTGGTGCTTGATTTTACTCATAAGAAGAACCGGGAAGCGATCACCCTGCCGGAGATTCAAGCCCATGATAGTCGAATCAAAAAGGGGGACATTGTCTTCATCCGTACCGGGATGGATAAGTTCTATTTCACCGATCAATGGGACGAACAACCCTACCTGACCGAAGAAGCCAATCAGTGGCTGATTCAAAAAGGAATGGGATGTCTGGGAACGGATGCCTCCGGGGTCGAAGTGCCGGGGACCGATTATCAACCCAATCACCAGGCCATTTTTAAAGCTGGTATCCCCATGATCGAATCCCTCATCAATCTGGATCAAATCGAAAAGGGTGAGTACCTGGTTTTCATCCTACCGTTGCCCATCGAAGGATTGGAAGCCAGTCCTTTGCGGGTGATCGCCATTCCCAAGAGTGACCTGGGGATGAGTTTAAGAGGTGATTGACTTGAAGATGCAAATTCCCATGCCGAAATATGGACAAACCATGGAAGAGGGAGAGATCGTGAAGTGGCGGAAGAAGGTCGGTGATTCCGTTAAAAAAGGAGAAGTCTACCTTGAAATTGCCAGTGATAAGACGGAACTGGAAGTGGAATCGGAATACACCGGCGTAATGAGTGAAATCCTGGTGAAAGAAGGAGCCAAAGTTCTCTGTGGAACCATCATTGCCACAATTGAAGTGTGAATAGGCCACCATGCCTATCCCCGGTACCATCAGAGTAATGAAAAATCAGCTTTTATCTGATGGAGCATGGTGGTCTATTCACACCTTTTTTTCTGTTTTTAATCTTACGCCGTAGGCTGACTTTTCTGGGTGAGGATATGGCAATGACGAAAAAAGAACGTATCAGGTGTCTCATAGAACGGAAGCCGGTGGACCGCTTGCCCGGCGATATCTGGCTTTCCAACCGGGCAACAGAAAAATTAGTCCGTGAGTGGTCTGTTACACCGGAGGAATTGATGGAACGGCTGGATAATCATTTAGTGATGGTGTGTCAGCTCGACAATCACAAGGCCTGGGAAGAATCCAGTTCGCTTGAGCTGGCGCTCCGCTATGGTTTTTTTCATTTCGAGAAAGAAAAAAATGTGATTTTCGATGATTGGGGTATAGGATGGGATATCAGTCATGAAGGGATCTATGGTGTCCACCATCCCCTTCGGGATTCTGACGATCTCGGTTCACTGACGGTTCCCGATCCGGGGGACTCCCGTCTTTTTGAGAGAGCTTCGCAGATTAAGGCGAAATATGAAAATGAATACTGTATCACCGGGGTGCAGGATCTCACCATTTTTGAACGAGCCTGTGCGCTCCGGGGATTCGACAATTTTCTCGTGGATTTAAAAATTAACCGACAATTTGCCGTGAAACTCTTGGACTGTCTGACTGAATATGAAGTGGAACTGGCTCATCAATTCGTTCAGTTGGGAGTGGATCTGGCATTCACCGGGGCCGATTTTGGGACCCAGAATGGTCTCATCTTGTCTCTCGACGATTGGAAATTTTTTATCCTGCCCCGTTTGCAGAGAGTCTGGGAGGTATATAAAAGTGCCCATGTCCCCATCATGCATCATTCCTGTGGCCATATCATGGACATCATTCCTTCTCTTATTTCAATGGGATGTGACATCCTCAATCCCATTCAGCATGTCATGTCACCTCAGGAGTTGAAGAAACGTTTTGGCAAGGAAGTGGTTTTTTTTGGTGGGATTGATACCCAGCAGCTCCTCCCCTTTGGGACACCGGAAGCCATCGAGAAAGAAGTGAAACGGTATATAGATATTTTGGGAGACGGGGGGAGATACATCGTCTCTCCGGATCAATGTCTCATGTCGGATGTTCCCGCCCCTAACATCTTCGCATTAGTACAGGCCATCGAGACCCATGGCCAGATCACATCCTAAAAAATCAGCCTCCGGTGTAAGATTAAATAACTGAAAAGAAAAGATATTAGAAAACGGTCTTTCATGTTACTTCAGTAATAAAGGGGGATTGTTCATTCTTCTGATGGGACAAGGAATTGACCTGATTGTCTGAAATCACAATCACTTTTATGAGGGTAGACAGATGGGAAGAATAAAGATGGGATTCATCACCACCATGTCGGAAGATGAGACCTGGCCGCAAGCGATTGTTGATGAATTTACCGGGAAACACCGGGAAGCCAAAAAAGTATTGGAAAGTCTGGGTTGGGAAGTTGTTGCCGCCAGTACCCACGTAGGACGTACATTTTCTGAGATGGGGGAACAAGCCCGTTCACTTCGGGAAAAGGGAGTACATGTCCTGGTTCTCCTGGTACCCGACTGGACCTATTCCAGCCATTCCGTCACCGCTGGCTTGAATATCGGGGTTCCAGTCCTGGTCTGGTCGGATGATTCTCCCGGACACAGTGGGATCGTAGGGGGGAGTATTGTCCGAGGTGCCCTCGACGAAGTGGGAGTCATGACCACCCTGGTCCATGGGAGAATTGGAGACCCTGTCGTTTTGAAAAGAATTGAACGCTGGTGCCGGGGGGTGGCGGCGGCGACACAGCTTCGTAATACCCGCATCGGGTTGGGAGGAAGCCGTTCCATGGGAATGTACACCGCTCATGTGGATCCCAGTGAGATCATGAAACAGTTTGGGATCGATATCGATGGGTGGGAGCAGACGGACCTGATCCGGCGGTCGCTGAGTATTTCCCCGGCGGAAACAGAAAAGGTACGGAAATGGATGGAAGATACCTTTGGAAGGGGGGAAGTGAAAGAAGAGGTGATGACCGCCCAGATCAACCTCTATTTGGCTCTCTGTGATCTCATCGTGGAAAAGCGATACGACGCCGTCTGCGTGAAGTGCCTGCCCGAGCTTCCCACCTGTTACACCACCTTCTGTTTGACCATGGCTCTCCTCAACGACCGGTCCGATCACCGGGGCCCGAAAGAATCCATTGTTTGTGGATGCGAAGCCGATGTGAACGGGACACTCACCATGCAGATTTTAAAGTCACTTGATGGCGGGCCGGCCATGTTCACCGACGTTCAGCGTTTCTATAAGGGTAAAAATGAGGTCGGGATGATGAACTGTGGTTCCTCGGCGACCGACTTTGCCGCGAGTAAAAAAGAGGTTTTTTGGGTTCGGGAAGGATTGTTGGAATTTCAGTGGAAAATGGGAGCTGCCTGTCCCCAGTATGTGACCCGGGCAGGCCGGGTCACCCTTGCTCGTTTGGGGCGGATCGATGGACAGTACATCATGCTCATCACCGGAGGGGAAGCCGTTGCCTATCCCCGGGAAAAACTTCGCGATCTTAATCCGCAACATCCCCAGAGCTATATCCGGCTCGATTGTTCCATTGATCGCTTCGTCGAAAATCTTCGTTCCAATCACATTCATTTTGTCTTCGGCGATTACGTCGAGGAGTTGAAAACCACCTGTGAGGTCTTGCATATCACTCCCATCATTCCGTGAATTGACCAGGGAAGGAGAATATTATGAAAACCATTTCTCTGCATCCTCGTGAAATGAATGAAGAGGTAGCCCAATTCCTGGAAGAAAGAGGGCTCATCACCTTTATCCGGCACCCCGCACCTGAGATAAGACGACATCTCCAGGACGATTTTTACAAAGGAGAAAATTTTTCTGCCACCTTTCATTCCTTCCATAGTGTTACCATCACTTACACCAACATTTTCTTGGCTTCTCATCCGAAAGGGGATAACTAAATCGTCATGATGTGGGATGTGCTCTCCCAGGTCCGGCCGCTTTATTTCGTCTTCTCGCTCTGGAAGAGAGAGGAGTATCTGAATAAAATGAAAGCCGGGGTGGTAAAAGAAGATGATTATGTCGTCATCCGTGCCCCTTATAACGATCCTCAATACAGTAGCTTCATCGTCTGGAATGAGACGGTTCATTGTGAGTTAACTGATCGGCAAGACCCGACACTCCCCCACCCCTCTTTTTTTGTCCTGGAACCGGATCCCCTGCGGATTACCCGTACCGATGAACCTACGTACGGGATCCGGTTGGTTCTGGGTTAATAATCAAAAGTTACGAATCGCTGTTTATTCCGGTTGGTTTTATCATTCGGTTCTTTGGGAAAGGAGAATGGATGGTCACCATTAAGGACGTTGCCAAGAGAGCAAAGGTCTCCATCGCGACTGTATCATATGTCATCAACAAAAAAGAAAATGTTTCCGAAGAACTGATTGCCAAAGTTGATGAAGCAGTTAGGGAGTTGAACTATCGTCCCAGCCGGATTGCCCGAAGCCTTCGAAAAGGAAAAACCATGACCATCGGACTCCTGATGGATGATATCTCTAACCAGTTCGGAGCGGAATTTACCCGGGGTCTGGTGAGTGTCGCCCGGAAGAGAGAGTACAATGTCATCATTTCCAACCTCAACCGGAAAGGGGAAGAAGAAGCCATTTGCTTAGAACAGTTTCTTTCTCAGCAGGTGGATGGGATCATCTACAGCGGGTATGGCCGGGAAGAACAGATGCTCCTGGAGATTCAGGCCAGCGGTATCCCGGTTATCGCGGTAGACAAACCCTTGCGATCATCCGAAATCCCTACTGTCCTGATTGATAACCGGAAAAGCGTATTCACCGCCACTGAATATCTCATTCAGCTGGGGCATCGTCGTATCTGTCATATTGCCGGCTTCGAGGAGAATCCGAACAGTATTCTCCGCGCCGAAGCTTTTCGGGATTGTTTACTTCTCCATGGACTTCCAGTGGAAAAAGATTCCATTTGTTTTGGAGATTACAGCCTGCTTCATGGGTATCAGGTTGTCCATCGGATGGAGGATCCCACAAGATTCACCGCCTATTTCTGTGCCGATGACATGGTGGCCTTTGGTGCGATCAGTGCTCTCAAGCAGAAAAATATCCGGATTCCCGAGGAAGTAATGGT
>JAPLGF010000360.1 GCA_026390275.1 Candidatus Atribacteria bacterium | reverse complement strand
TCGGGCGAACATGTTTCCGATTTTGACCCCGGTGAAGGAACCGGGTCCCAGACCCACCACCACTCCGGTGAGAGAAGGAATCAACCGGGATTCCCCGATTTGCTGGAGAACGTCCACCAGTAGGCGGGAATGGTTTTCCCTGGCCTCACACTGGAACTGAAACGCGATATCCTGAGAGTTTCCTACTACAACCGTCAGCCAGGGGGTGCTGGAATCAAAGGCTAAGATCATGGTTGACTACTCCTCTTTCTCATAAAATTCTACCTCGATTTGTCGGAGCGTTTCATCAATGGGGGTGAGGTGAACGAGATAAAAAGGACGAGGGAGATGCTTGAGGAATTTCTCTCCCCATTCGATGACGATCAGGGCGGGGGGGGACAGGGCTTCCTCCCAGCAGAGGTCCATCGCTTCTTCGGGAGTATGGAGTCGGTAGAAATCGAGGTGGTACAGGTGCCAGGAGGGGGTAAAATACTCGCGCATCAGGGCGAAGGTGGGACTCACCACCTGTTTCGGGGGAATGCCCATGGCCTGGGCCAGCCCTTTGACGAAATAGGTTTTGCCCGCTCCCAGTGGTCCCGACAGGATGATGAGATCTCCGGGATGGAATAGTTGTTCGAAGAGTTCCCCGGCGATGCGCCGGGTGTCATCTTCGCTCAGTGAACGAAAGGTGATCAGGGATTTCATACCGTGATCCGGTTCTTGATCCGCACGAAGCTGCACAGGATTTCGTGCGGGATGGTGTTGGCCCGAACCGCCAGTTCCTCGGCTCGAATTTCGTCATTCCCGTCTTGTCCCAAAATGGTGACCAGGTCCCCCTTCTCCACTCCCGGGATGTCAGTGATGTCCACCATTATTTGATCCATGGAGATGGTTCCGATACACTTTGCCCGTTTTCCCCGCACCAGAACATCGCAGTGATTGGAAAGGGAACGGAAGAGACCCTGGGCATATCCGATGGGGATGACTGCAATGCGGGTTTCTCGCCGGGTGACCCAGGTGCTCCCATACCCCACACAGAAATCCGGAGGGAGGGTCTTCAGGTGCTTGATCCGGCCTTTGATGCTCATTACCGGTCGGAGTCCTCGAGACCGGACGTCTTGGGGATCCAGGGTGGGCGAAACGCCGAATAGAGCAATACCGAGACGAATCATCTGCCCGTGGTATGGGGGGAAAAAAAGAAAGCCAGCACTGTTACAACAATGTTTTTCCAGGGAATCGGGGGACAGCCCGGTATATTGACAGAACGACTGGACGGTTTGGGAAAAAAGACCATACTGTTTTCTGGTATAAACGGGATCATTTTCAGAACTGGCAAAGTGGGTCATGATACGATCTTCAGGTGAAAATCAAGATCGTGTTGCTGTTGATTGGCCATCTGAGCCAGGCTTTCAAATTCGTCCGGAGAGGAGAGGACCGGGATGAGGCCATAAGTTAATATTCCCGGAATCTCTTCCGCAATGAACCCCCCCAGGAGGTAAATCGATCCGGTAATGCCTTCTTTTCGCAGGATTTCTCCTTCCTGCACCGAGGCCACTCCGAAGCGGTCCATTCCATACTGTTGCAGCAGGGTGACGCATTCGGTTCCATGTCCATAAGCATCGGCTTTGACCACGCCCATGATCTGGGCCTGGCCGTCTTGTTGCGCTGAACGTTTCAGGAGTTCATAGTTTGTGCGGAGATGTTCCGCCTGAATCTCCATCCACAAGGGAAAGTCGGTATTCACTGTTTTGAACCACCTTTATCGCGTACGGAATGTGAAAAGCGATGTCACTGGCAACAAATAGCTTTTTTTCCTGAACGGCAATATCTCCCGCCAAACCGTGGAGAAAAACCGCCGTGATGGCACTGTCAAACCGGTAGCGGCACAGGCGGAAGCGATCCGGTTCTGTCCGATCACCGAAACGGGGACACCCAGAAGTCGGGCCAGCTCCCCTTCGTGGGGAGTGATCACCCAGCCGGTAAGCTGCTGGTTCCACCTTTCCCGGTGGAGGGCCAGGGCATTCAGGGCATCGGCATCCAGAACTCCCTTGATCGGAGAGGACTGCACCAGTTTTTCCACGAAAAAGTAGGTGGCGGATGACTGGCCCAAACCCGGACCGATGGCGATGGCCCGACATTTCCGTGCCGTGCAAGCAGTAATGATTTCCGGAACATGATGAGGCTGATATCCGAAAGAAACTTTTTCCGACCGGCGGGAGAGAGGAAAGCTGACGACTTCCGGTGTACGGATCTTCACCAGGGGAGCAAGCGCCGTCTGCAAAGGCCAGACCACCATTCCCGCCCCCGCGGCGTAAGCCCCCTGGCACACCAGGAGCCCGGCACCGGTCATGTCCTGGTTTCCGGCCACTACCGCGGCCACTCCCACCGATATCTTATGCGCCTGATCTGGCCGGTGAGGAAGAATCAGGTGAATTTTTTCCGGAGTGATGAGGAATCCATCACGGAAATCAGGGGCATCTTTCGTCTCTAAGGGGATACCGATATCGGTCACCCGGACTTCTCCGGTGTATTCCCGGCCCGGTGAAACCACCAGTCCCCTCTTCAAATAACCCAGGCTCACCGTGAGATTGGCCTTCACCGCGCATCCCATCACTCTCCCCCAACTGGCATCGATTCCGGAGGGGACATCGATGGAGAGGACAAAGCTTTCTTCCGCGGCGTTGATGGTTTCGATCACCATCCGGTGAATGCCCCCGATGTCCTGGGATAAACCGGTTCCGAACAGGGCATCGATGATGAAGGAATGGGGGGGGATGATCAACGGTTTTTCCGGGAGGACCCTGACGATGGGGATTCCCATGTTCTGGCAAATGGCGAAATTGGTGAGGGCATCACCGTGCATGGTATCCGGATTACCCACCAAAAAAACGGTGAGCGGGAGTTGCGGGAAACGGCGAGCGAGATGGCGAGCTACTACCATCCCGTCTCCCCCATTATTCCCCTTCCCACAGACCACCACTCCCTGCGTCCAGGCAGGATGGGACCGGAGGAAGCTGGTAGCGATATCCGCCACGTTCCGTCCGGCATTCTCCATCAGGATGATGGGAGGAAGGGTCCACTTTTCGCCCAGCACTTTTTCAATTTTCGACATGGATTCCGCTGTTACAAGTTTCATAGAACCGCCCTCTGGGGTTCATTCACTCCCACTGCCGCTGCTATGACGTACTCTCGAGTGTGAGAGAGGGAGAGAGAGATGGAATCAAACACGGTGGAGAAGGACACGTCGGATAAAAACACCGCCGGTTTTCCGGATGAGTTATGAATGATGGTGATACTCTTCCACCCCGGGTTGATTTCTTTTTGCAGAAAGAGCTTCTTTACTGCTTCTTTGGCAGCAAAAAGGGCCGCCACCCCTTCCAAGAAGCGACGGTCCCCTTTGTGCTGGTAGTAGGCGACTTCATTTTCAGTACAGATCCGGTTCACGAAGTGCGTTCCCGAGCGGCGAATGGCCACTTCCACCCTTTTGATCTCCACCACATCGATCCCGATTAAGACCAGGAGACTCATCCGGCCTCTTCTTTTTCTTTCTTTGTTTTCTGGATGATTCCCTCGGCAATCGGTAATGGGACTTCTTCGTAATTGGAGAAGGTCATTTTAAAGAAGCCGCGACCCTGGGTGATGGACCGGAGATCCACCGAGTAACGGAACACTTCCGCCAGGGGTACCAGGGTCTTGATCACCTGAGTCCCGTTCTGGGGATCCATTCCCAGAATCTTTCCTCTCCGGCTGTTGATGTCACCGATCACGTCCCCCATGTATTCATCGGGGACCGTGATCTCCATGGTCATGATCGGTTCCAGCAGGATCGGATTGGAGTCCAGCGTTCCTTTTTTGAAAGCCATAGAACCGGCGATCTTGAAAGCCATATCAGAAGAGTCAACCGGGTGGAACGATCCATCGTACACGGTTGCCCGGAAGTCAATGGTGGGATATCCGGCCAGCACCCCTTCCTGCCGGGCATCTTCCACTCCTTTTTCTACCGAGGGGATGTAGTTGCGGGGGATGGATCCGCCCACGATTTTATCCACGAATTCGAATCCCTGACCCCGGGGAAGTGGTTCCAGCTCCAGCCAGCAGTGGCCATACTGTCCGCGTCCACCGGACTGCCGCTTGTACTTCCCTTCCACCTTGGTGGATCCCTTGATGGTTTCTTTAAAGGGAACCTTGGGGAGGGACAAGGCCACTTCCACTCCGAATTTCCGTTTCATTTTCTCCACCAGCACGTCGAGATGGATATCCCCCAGACCATAGATGATATCCTCCTTGGTATCCGGGTCCCGGCGCTCTCGGAGGGTGGGGTCTTCTTCCAGTATCCGGCTGATGGTCTGGCTGATCTTGTCTTCGTCTCCCCGCCCCATGGCCCTGATGGTGGCGATGAAGTTTGCTTCTGGATAGTTGATTTCCGGGAAGACGAGGGGTTTATCTTTATCAGAAAGGGTGTCTCCCAAAAAAATCTGGTTGATTTTGGCGATGGCTCCGATGTCACCCGGACCCACTTCCGTTAAGGTCTCCTGGTTTTTCCCCCGCAGAATGAGGAACTGGCCGACTTTTTCTTCCCCGTCGCGCGAAGAATTGTAAATTTTGGAATCGGCGGTGATTCGGCCGGAATAGGTGCGGAACAGGGCCACTTTTCCCACGTAGGGGTCGGAAATAAGTTTAAATACATAAGCCGAAAAAGGTTCATTTTCTAAACATTTTCGTTCCACCGGTTCCTTGGTTTTGGGATTGATCCCGGTCATGGGCGGACGATCGGTGGGTGCGGGGGCGAGCTCGGCCAGCACGTCACAGAGGAGTGTCACCCCCTTGTCTGCCAATCCAGACCCGCAGAGAATGGGGAAGATTTGCCGGTGGAGAATAGCTGTTCGTAGGTGACTTTTCAGGACATCAGGGGCGATCTCCTGGCCTTCTAAGTACAGGTTGAGGAGTTCATCACTCGTCTCGGCGATGTTTTCCACTACCATTTCCCGGATTTCCCGGGCTTTTTCTTCCATCTCGGGAGGGACGGGGCCTTCGCGCAGGGTCTTGCCGTCCGCTTCTAAATACAGTGCTTTCTGGGACAGGATATCCACCACCCCGCTGAAGCTGCTTTCCTTCCCGATTGGGATGTAGAGCGGGGTGGCCTGATGGGAAAAATCGTTGCGGATTTCTTCCAGTGCTTTATCGAACTGGGCACCTTCCCGGTCCATCTTATTAATGAAAAAGAAAA
>JAPLGF010000142.1 GCA_026390275.1 Candidatus Atribacteria bacterium | reverse complement strand
ATCCTGAAGGAATCTACCCCTTTTTCTTTTTTCCCCTCACCCTGCGGGAGAGGGTGGGATGAGGGGGGATTCAGGCCTCAGGGGTAACAGGAGCCGACATGGCCGATTGGGAAGGACCCATTCTGAATCTTCTGACCCGGAACCCCGGGAAAATCCGGGAAATCAATCGGATTTTCTCCCCTTTTTCTCTCCAGGTTCGGAGTGTCAGCGAGATCGCTGATCCCGGAGATGTTCCTGAAACCGGTGCCAGTTACGCGGAGAATGCCCTCCTCAAGGCCCGGCGGGGATTTGAGGTCACGGGAGAATTATGTGCCGGGGAAGACTCCGGCCTGGAGATCGATGTCCTGGGTGGTGCTCCCGGCCTCTACTCTGCCCGTTTCGGTGGAGAACTTCTCACTTCCCATGACAGGAACAGCCGCATCTTAGAACTCCTCATCGGTGTTCCACCGGAAAAGCGAACTGCCCGCTTCGTCTGTGTTGTTGCCCTGGCATGGAAAGGCAGGGAAAGACTCTTTGAAGGACGATGCGAGGGGTGGATCACGGAGAAACCCTCTGGCACCGGCGGGTTCGGATACGATCCCATCTTCCTTCTCCCTCCCTACGGGAAAACCTTCGCGAAGCTGGGTGAATCCATCAAGAATCGCTTCAGTCATCGTGCCATCGCCTTCCGTGCCTGCGCCGAGTATCTGAAGGCAGTGATGAGTGATGAGAGAACTCAGCCCCTGAAAGAGGACCTTCCCGGAGCGAAAGAATGTTGATCACCGCCAGGTGCTTTTTCTGCGGTTTTAAAAACGATACCCCATCCCCAATCTTACTTGACAATTGGCCGTGTCTACTATATAAAAGTGATTAAACCTTTTACGGAAAGAATGAAAGATATGGCCGTACTGTGTCCGTTTCCGGTGCATGAGTGGCCGGAACAGGCAGCGAAGCTGGGGGATGGTACGTCTTTTTCCGCTCTCCTTTCCTTCCGGGGTTTCCATTTTTTGTCAGGGGGGTGTGCTGTGAGGTTAACCCGAAAAATTAACGCCATTCAGCCTTCCGCTACTCTTTCCATATCCGCACGAGCGAAAGCCATGAAGAAAAAGGGAGTGGATGTGGTTTCATTCAGTGCTGGCGAGCCGGACTTCGATACTCCCGAGTGTATTAAAGTCGAAGCAAAAAAGGCGATTGATCAAGGTTTTACCAAGTATACCCCGACTTCTGGTATTCCCGAGCTGAAGGAAGCGATCTGTGATAAATTGAAACGGGAAAATGGATTGGAGTATAAACCGGAAGAAATCATCGTTTCCTGCGGGGCCAAACATTCCCTGTACAATGCCATTTTAACCCTGTGTGAAGAAGGCGATGAAGTCCTGCTTCCCCTGCCCTACTGGGTGACTTACTTAGAACAGATTCACCTGGCGGGGGGGAAAGCAGTTCTGGTCAATTGTGATCCGAAAACCCTGGTGGTCAAGCCGGAGGATCTCCGGAAATCCCTCACCCCTCGAACCAGGATGATCATCCTCAATAATCCGTCCAATCCCAGCGGAGTAGTTTGGGATCCGGAGTTGCTCCGGGAAGTGGCGGAGCTGGCAGTGGAAAGAGATCTTATCGTGATTTCGGACGAAATTTACGAGCACTTAACCTATGATGGAGCAGTGGTTCAAAGCATCGCCTCTTTTTCTCCTGATATCCAGTCCCGGACCATAGTCATCAATGGGGTGTCCAAAACCTTTTCCATGACCGGATGGAGAATCGGCTACGCCGCCGGTCCGAAAGATGCCATCCAGGCAATGGAGAGACTGCAGGACCACTGTACCTCTAACCCGGTGTCCATCAGCCAGAAAGCGGCCTTAGCGGCACTGCGGTGTGATTCCGTACTGGTGAGTGAAATGGTGAGTATCTTTGATCACCGCCGGAAGCTCATGGTTCAATCCTTAACCAGTATCCCCCAGGTGACATTTCCCGTTCCCCGGGGAGCATTCTATGTTTTCGCCAATTTTTCTCCCTATCTGGGATATCAATACCAAGGCCAATCCATTGATTCTTCGATGCAACTGGCGGAAGTTCTTTTAGAAAAGGCCCACATTGCCATTGTTCCGGGAAGCGCTTTTGGAATGGAGGGCTTTCTCCGTTTTTCCTATGCAACCTCGGAAGAGGTCATCGAGAAAGGGATGACCCGGTTGAGAGAATTTATCAAGGAACTGGAACCGCTGTGAAAGGTGAAAAGAAGTGGAATTGGGGAATTGGTAAAGACCGTGAGTCGTGAATCGTGAGTCGTGAATCGTAAAAGATGGGGAATTGGGGAATTGGAAAAGATACCCCGGGAAAGAATGTGGAACTGGGGAATTGGTAAAGACCGGGAGTCGGGAGTCGGGTAAAAATGTGGAGTTGGTAAAGACCGTGAGTCGTGAATCGTGAGTCGTGAATCGTAA
>JAPLGF010000367.1 GCA_026390275.1 Candidatus Atribacteria bacterium | reverse complement strand
GGCAATCGCCTACAAGTTCGAACCCGTCTACCAGGTCACCCGGGTTCAAAACATCGAAGTGAACGTGGGGCGGACCGGGACCCTCACCCCGGTCGCCATCCTCGACCCGGTGGAGGTGAGCGGGGTCATCGTCAGGCGAGCCACCCTCCATAACGAGGATGAAATCAAGAAAAAAGACGTTCGCATCGGCGACTGGGTTATCGTCAGACGAGCCGGTGATGTCATTCCGGAAGTCGTACGAGTGGTGAAAGAGGAGCGGACCGGGACAGAACAATCCTTCACCATGCCGACCCACTGCCCGGTATGTCAGGCTCCGGTCACCCGGGAAGAAGGAGAAGCGGCCTGGAAGTGCATCAACATGAACTGTTCGGCCCAGGTCAAGGAACGGTTCATCCACTGGGCCTCCCGCGATGCCATGGACATCGAAGGACTGGGAGAGAAGCTCGTCCACCAGTTGGTGGATGCCGGGGTGGTGAAAACCATTCCCGATCTCTACCGTCTAGAGGCCCCGACCTTGATCCAGCTGGAACGCATGGGGAAAAAATCATCAGAGAACCTCATTGCGGCCATCAACCAGTCCCGGAAGCGGGAGTATCGTCGGTTCATCTACGCCCTGGGAATCCGGATGGTGGGAGATGTCGCTGCCCGGACGCTGGCCAAGTCCTTTCCGGATATCGAACGACTGCAGAGGGCCAGTGAGGAGGAACTCCAAAGTATCGAAGGGATCGGACCGAAAGTTGCTCATTCCATCGTCCAGTTTTTCTCTCTCTCCCAAAATCGTCAGATGCTGCAGGAACTCTCTAACCGGGGAGTCCAGCCCGTTGAAGAGAAAGAAAGAGGAGAAATCACCGGTACTTCTTCCACCTGTCTGCGTGCCACGCACCGGCAGATCTCCGGCAAGACCTTCGTCTTCACCGGCACCCTTTCCCATTTCACCCGCCTGGGAGCGGGAAAAACCGTGCAAGAGCGAGGGGGGAAGGTGTCCGACTCCATCTCTGACCGGGTTGATTACATCGTAGCAGGAGAGAAACCCGGCTCCAAACTTCAGCAGGCACGGGATAAAAACATCCCCATCCTCTCGGAAGAAGAGTTCCAGAACCTCATTGGGTAATCTTTTTGAAAAGGTCTACCCATTTCACTATAATAGAGCAGGACACCATAGAGAGATATTCCATACCAAAAGGGGTGGATGGGTTGAGTGAAAAAATTTCTTTGGATGAAATAAAAAAAATGGCTCAATTATCAAAGCTCAGCTTCTCCCAAGAGGAGTTGGAACAATTTTTTGTTGACATCAACAGCGTTGTCTCCCATTTCGATAAACTCAATCAACTGGACCTCTCTGATGTCTCCCCCACCTCCCACATTTCCTGGAGTCAGCCCCCCAGCAATCCGGATGAGCCCCGGGAATGGCCAGGACGGCAGGAGGTCTTTGCTCATGCCCCACAGGTGATCGATAGTTACTTCATCGTCCCTAAAGTCGTCGACAAGCAGGAGGAATAGGATGAACATCGCCGATCTCCGTCATTATTCCATCGAAGAGTATAAAAAAGCGTACCGCAGCAAAGAATTCACTCCCACCGCCGTCACCCGGGTTTTCTTCGATCGTATCCGGGAACTGGAAGGGGACATCCATGCCTTCTTAGCTATCGATGAAGAGGGAGCCATGAAACGGGCCAGAGAACTGGAGGAGAAAAAGATTTCCGATACCGACTTCCCGCCTTTGTATGGGATTCCCATAGCGGTGAAGGATAACATCTGCGTGAAGGGACTCCAGGCCACCTGTGGTTCCCGCATCCTGCGAAATTTCGTCGCCCCCTATGATGCCACCGTGGTGGAAAAACTGAAAAAGGCCGGCGTCATCATTCTGGGGAAAACCAACATGGATGAATTTGCCATGGGATCCTCCACGGAAAACAGCGGGTACGGTCCCACCCGGAATCCTCTGGACCGGGAACGGGTTCCCGGTGGCTCCAGCGGAGGTTCCGCCGCTTGCGTAGCAGCCCTGGAAGCTCCCTTATCCTTAGGTTCCGATACCGGCGGCTCAGTACGACAGCCGGCGGCATTTTGCGGGATCGTCGGTCTCCGTCCCACTTATGGGCGGGTCTCCCGTTATGGGTTGGTGAGTTTTGCCTCTTCCCTGGATCAGATCGGACCTCTCACCCGGACGGTGGACGATTGCATCACCCTCTTCGAAGTGATCAGTGGACAGGATGAACGCGACTCCACCTGTGCCCCCTACCCGCCCTTTTCCCGAAACGATATCCCGAAAGACGAAGAAATCCCGAAAATCCGGATCGGCATTCCCAACGAGTACTTCACTCCCGGGGTGGATCCCGCTATCTCCGGGCGAATCCGGGAGGTGATTGACCTCCTGGTGAACAAAGGTTTTCCGGTGATCAATGTTTCCCTCCCTCACACCGACTTCGGCCTGGAATCCTACTACATCGTGGCCTTGGCCGAGGCGAGTTCCAACTTGGCACGTTATGATGGTGTCCTCTACGGATTCCGGAAAGAAGGGAGCTTTACCCTGCAGGAGATGTACACCCGCACCCGGACCGAGGGGTTTGGAAAGGAAGTGCTCCGGCGCATCGTGCTGGGAACGTACTCCCTCAGTTCCGGGTATTACGACGAATACTATTTAAAAGGTATGAAAGTACGTACCCTGGTGCGAAAGGACTTCGAAGCCAGCTTCCAAAACTGTGACCTCCTGCTCACCCCGGTGACCCCCTGCCTGCCATTCCGTTTTGGGGAACGGAGCCGGGATCCTTACCAGATGTACCTGGCTGATGTTTTCACCATTCCCTCTGCCATGGCCGGTATCCCCGGGATTTCCCTCAACTGCGGTTACCAGGATCACCTGCCTATCGGCCTGCAAATCTTGAGTGCCCCGTTTGCAGAAGGGAAACTCCTGGGTTTTGCCCGCTATCTGGAAAAATTGCTGTCTATCCCCCTGCCATTCCCGGAAAAAATGCCGCGAAAGGAGTCACTCTAATGGAGAAGTGCTACCTCACCATCGGCTTAGAAGTACACTGCCAACTCCTCACCAAAGCCAAAATGTTCTGCCGTTGCGGTACCGATTACATCGGAAAAGAACCCAATTCCCTGGTTTGCCCGGTATGCATGGGTCTTCCCGGATCTCTCCCGGTCATGAACCGAAAGGCCATGGAACTGGCCATCCGGACAGCCATGACCCTGCACTGCGAGATTCTCCCCCGGGTCATCTTTCACCGGAAAAACTACTTTTACCCGGATCTTCCCAAAGGGTACCAGATTTCCCAGTTTGATTTTCCCATCGGGATCAATGGCACCCTGGAGTTCATGGGACAGGGAGAGAAGAAAAAAGTCCGTATTAAAAGAGTGCATGTGGAAGAAGACGCCGGGAAACTGGTGCATGAAGGATTGAATATTCCGTCTGAATGTTCCGGGGTGGATTTCAACCGCTGTGGCATCCCTCTGGTGGAAATCGTCACTGAACCGGATCTGCATTCCCCGGAAGATGCCCGGGATTATCTCACCATGCTCCGGAGTATCGTCCGGTATATCGGGGTGAGCGACGGAAACATGGAAGAGGGATCTTTACGGTGTGATGCCAACATCTCTCTCTCCCTGACGGAAAAAACCATGGGTGTAAAGGTAGAAGTGAAGAACATGAATTCCTTCCGCTCGGTCTACCATGCCCTGGAATTCGAGCTCAGCCGGCAACAAAAGTGCCTGGCGGAGGGGAAGAAGCTCTTTCCGGAAACCCGTCACTGGGATGAAACGCGGGGGGTAACCGTATCCTCCCGCGGAAAAGAAGAAGCCCAGGACTACCGGTACTTCCCGGATCCCGATCTTTTACCCCATACCATCGAGCAGGTGATCTTAAATGACATCCAATCCAACCTTCCCGAACTCCCTCTGGAAAAAAAGGAACGGTTCATGTTCGACTATGAACTGACCGAAACGGAAGCGAATGTCCTGGTCCAGGATTGCTCCTTGGCCAATTTCTTCGAATCCTGCATTAAAGAACTGAACAAACCGAAATTCATCGCCAACTGGGTGATCACCGAAGTTCTGAAAAACCTGAACGACTTGAGACAAGATATCCAGCACAGCAAGATCACCCCGGCCGCTCTGATGGACCTGCTCAAGATGGTCGACCGCAAGGAGATCAGCGGCACCATTGCCAAGAGTGTTCTGGAAGATATGTTCCAGAGCGGGGCCAAGGCCAAAGATGTCATCGCCAAAAAAGGCATTTCTTTCATGAGCAATGAAAAGGAGCTGGAAAAGATCGTTCACCAGATCATCGAGCAAAACCCCCAAAGCATTGCTGATTACCTCAGCGGGAAGGAAAAAGCTCTTCATTTCCTGATCGGACAGGTCATGAAGGTCACCCGGGGTCAGGCCAGCCCGGAAATCGTGAAAAATATCCTGAACAAAGAACTCTCCGCTGAGCGAAGCCTATGTGGCCCGCGGGAGCCGTTTTGAGAAGGTAACCGTGAAGGGAGAGGAAAACGCCTATCACCTGTTGCTCCTGGCCCGTAACCAGGAGGGATATCGCAACCTGGTGAAACTGGTGAGTGCCGGCTTTTTGGAAGGTTTTTACTATAAGCCACGCATCGACCACGCCCTCCTGCGGGAGTTTTCCGGAGGACTCATCGCCCTGAGTGCCTGTTTAGCCGGGGAAATTCCCTCCCTCATTCTGTCCGGAAAGGGAGGGGAGGCAGAGCGTTTAGCCGCCGAATATCGGGACATCTTCGGTCCCGAGAACTTCTATTTGGAACTGCAAGAAAACAAAATTCCGGAACAAACCACGGTCAACCAGGCTCTCATCGCCCTGTCTCACAAGCTCCACCTCCCCCTGGTGGCCACCAACGATTCGCACTATCTCAACAGCAATGATGCCCGGGTGCATGACATCATTTTGGCCATCCAGACCGCCACCACCCTGGATGATCCCAAGCGGCTCCGCTTCCCGACCCAGGAATTCTTTTTGAAGACCCCGGAGGAGATGACCCAGGATTTCACCTATTGTCCGGAAGCGCTGGACAATACCCAGCGGATCGCCGAGGCATGCCAGGTGGAACTGGAACTGGGGAAAGTGCTCCTGCCAGAATTCCCGGTTCCCGAAGGGTTCGATATTCCGTCTTACCTCCGGGATCTCTGCCGGGAGGGATTGAAAAAACGGTATGGTGACCTCCCACCGGCCAAAAACGTGGAACAGCTCGAGTATGAGCTGAAAGTCATCAACGACATGGGTTATGGAGCCTACTTCCTGATCGTCTGGGATTTTGTCAACTATTCCCGCCAGAAGGGGATCATGGTGGGTCCCGGACGAGGATCCGCTGCCGGGAGTATCGTCTCGTATTCCTTGGGGATCACCGATATCGATCCCATCCGTTACGGCCTTCTGTTCGAACGATTCCTCAACCCGGAACGGGTGAGCATGCCAGATATCGACATCGATTTCTGTTTCGAGCGACGGGGGGAAGTCATCAATTACGTCTCGGAAAGATACGGTCACACCAATGTCGCCCAGATCATTACCTTTGGGCGGATGATGGCCCGGGCTGCCGTCCGAGACGTGGGGCGGGCATTGGGTTGGAGTTACAACGATGTGGACCGGATTGCCAAGTTGATTCCGGGGGGTCCCGGGGTCACCCTGAAGAAGGCCATCGAATCCAATGCCGAGCTCAAAAAAATGGCGAAGCAAGATGCGCGGGTAGCTGAACTCTTAGAATATTCCCAGCGCATCGAAGGAATGTGCCGTCACGCCTCCATGCACGCAGCGGGAGTGGTTATTTCTCACCAACCCCTCACCAACTATGTCCCCCTGCAAAAGATGAACAACGCTGAAATCGTGACCCAGTTTGACATGGATACCCTGGGGGAGCTCGGTCTCCTCAAGATGGATTTTCTGGGTTTGCGGACGCTCACGGTGATCGAAAAAACTCTTAAGATCATCAAGAATACCTCCCAAAAGATTATCGATATCACCCGGATCCCCCTGGATGATCCGGATACCTATGATCTTTTGGCTAGAGGAGAAACCACCGGGGTCTTCCAGCTGGAAAGTTCGGGAATGAAAGAGCTTCTCAAACGTCTGAAACCAGGTCTGATCGAAGAATTGACCGCCCTGCTGGCACTCTATCGTCCTGGCCCCTTGGGGAGTGGTATGATCGACGATTTCATCCAGCGGAAACATGGACGGGTCAAGGTGGACTATCCCCACCCCAATTTAGAGTACATTTTAAAGGAAACCTATGGCGTCATCCTTTATCAGGAACAGGTGATGAAAATTGCCAACGAACTGGCCGGATTCACCCTGGGTCAGGCCGATATTCTGCGTCGGGCTATGGGGAAGAAAAAAGCTGAGGTCATGCAACAACAACGGAAAAAGTTCATCGACGGGTCTTTATCCCGGGGATATGATCAGAAAACCGCCGAGTCGATTTTCGACCTGATCGAATACTTCGCTGGGTACGGGTTCAACAAATCCCACAGTGCGGCCTACGCCTTCATCTCCTATCAAACCGCCTATCTGAAGGCCCACCATCCCACCGAATACCTGACCGCCTGTCTCACCAGCATCCAGGAAGACACCGACAAGATCGCCAAATTCATCATGGAAGCGAAACGATTGAACATCAAGATTCTCCCCCCGGACGTGAACGAGAGTTTAGCCAATTTCACGGTAGTGGGGGACCGGAAGATCCGTTTCGGACTGGCAGCCATCAAAAACGTGGGAGAAAATGCGGTGGACGACATTCTCACCCATCGGAAGGAGGGACGCTTCCGGAGTATCTTCGACTTCATCGAGCGAGCTGATCAGCGATTGATCAACAAACGAGTCATCGAAGGTTGCTGAGTTTCGTACCCAGGACCTCCTCAGCATGGAAAAAGAAATGATCGGTTTATATATCAGCGATCATCCGGTCCGGAATGCGCTCTCCCGTTTTAAAACTTTGAATGTCATCCCCCTGGAGCAACTCCAACTTCTGAAAGAAAAAGTAACCGTCCGTCTCCTGGGGGCCATCATGGAAACGCGGAAGATCACCGCCAAAAATGGCAAGGACATGTATTTCATAACCCTGGAGGACGAGACTGGTTCCATAGAAACCATTTTCTTCCCCAACAAGGTGAGTGAGCTGCAAAAAATCATTGAGAGGGAAAACGTCCTCTGCGTAGAAGGGAAAGTGGACACCTCTGGAACCGGAGTGAACAAAGTCATCGTCAATACCCTGATTGATCTGAATGATCCGGCTCTCTCGGAGCAATCGGTGGTCCACATCGAGATTCCCCGCACCGGGGAAACCATGCGACTCCTCTATTGCCTGCGGGATTGTCTCCACCGGTACGGAGGCCGTCACCCGGTGGTGCTCCACCTGGTGGGAGAAAATGACCGCTGGTCGATTGAGCTGGGGAAATCATACCAGGTCAATTGGAATCAAGAATGTGAAAATGCGATAATGGAAGTGATGGAAGAATTAGAGGGGAAAAGAATCTGGTTAGCTGGTTGAGGTGATATCTTTGCTTAAATACTCGGTTGTGAGCTTTGCCTGGTGTGTTATTATTTTGATTACAATCCTGTTTACCTCCTGCGCTTTTGCCCAGGAGGTCGATTCGCTCTATAAAGGGGCATACGGTTACTTCGCCCAGGGAAACTGGAACAAGGCAAAGGAACTGTATCAAGAAGCCATCGATTTGAAACCCGATTACTGGGATGCCCACTACTGGTTGGGGAAAACCCTTGAGAAATTGGGGGATGTGAATGGAGCGATGAAGGAATGGTCGCTGGTGCTCCAGAGTAACCCTTCCCATCAAGAAACCTTCCGGAAATGGAGAACCTACGGGCCCAACTCCGTCCGTCTCACCGATCAGGAACGTCAGAACCTGGAAAACATCTTCCTCTACCAGGATGGATCCGCCACCATCTACCTGAATGATCCCTGGTACACCATCGTTCCCTATGCTTTCCTGGTTCTCAACCAGAACGACTTTCTCTCCTCCTACCTCTCTGCCCGTATCTTCCAGTGGGCGGGTCAGAAGGTGAGTCCTCTTCTCACTGACTACGCCGACACCGGATACCAGAGAGGTCTCGAAATGCTCTCTTCCGGTAGTACCGATTATAAAGAAATGACCTTCCAGTTCCTAAAAGACCTCCGGGAACGGTATAAAAGCAGCGAAAAGATGCAGGGGAAAATCAACAGGGTCCTCGATTCTATCTTCGCCCAACAAGCAGGCATCACTCCTCAGGAAGCAAAAATCAAAACCACCCTGGAACTCATCGTCGACTCCGAATCAGTGAATACTCCGAATCCATCATCCACCCTCGTCCCCGCCACCGAACCCAGCTTCTACATCGACACCGGAAATGAGTAACAGTGCAAAAATCAGTTTGCGGCGCTGAGCAGGAGAGAGGAGTGGTGCCGAAGGCGGGAGTCGAACCCGCACAAGCCGGAGCTCGCTAGATTTTGAGTCTAGTGCGTCTGCCAGTTCCGCCACTTCGGCACGTAACCTAGAGAATTATAATGGATAGGGGTGTTTTGTCAATCAATCGGCCTGTAGAACCGAAAAAATCGGCATCAAATCACCGGGAACCGCCTCCCATTGTTCTCCTGCTGGACGGACACTCATTGGCCTACCGGGCGTTCTATGCCCTGCCCCCTTTGACCACGTCTGCCGGGAAACCCACCGGTGCCATTCTGGGATTCGCCAACATGGTACTCCACCTCATCGAAGAGTACCATCCGTCTTCTCTCGTCGTCACCTTCGACGCTCCCGGCCGGACCTTTCGGCACGACCTGGAAAAAGAGTATAAGGCGCAGCGGAAGCCGATACCGGATCCGCTCCAAGAACAGTTTCCGGGTATCAAAGATCTCCTGTCACTGATGGGACTCCGCTGGGTGGAGCAGCCGGGATATGAAGGGGACGACCTGATCGGGACCCTCCTGAAAAAACTTCCTCTTGATCAATTGGCAGGAATTGTGTCTTCCGATCTGGACCTCCTGCAGCTCCTGGACGAGAAGACCTTTCTCCTGCAACCCATAAAGGGAGTCACCATTCTCAAAACCATCGATCTCACCGTTTTAGAGAAGGAACTGGGACTGACTCCTCCCCAGGTGGTGGATTTCATCGCCCTGTCCGGTGACCCCTCCGATAACATCCCTGGCGTACCCGGAATCGGAGAAAAGACTGCCACCCGTTTGCTCCGGCAGTATGCCAGCTGGCAGGGAATCCGGGATCACCTCGCTGACCTTCCTCCTTCGCTGCAAAAAATGGTGATGGAACATGGAAAACAGGTGGACCTCAACCGCCAGCTGGTAGTTATCCACCAGGATGCTCCCATTGAGGACATCTTCCCCCCCTGGAACTGGGAAGGGATCCACTGGGAACAGCTCCTTTCCAAGCTGGACGAAATCGAAATGAAAAAACTCAAGAACCGTCTGCTCAAGAAACGGGAGAAATCTCTGGTGGTACCAGATGATTTTGAACTTCCGCTTTTTTCTACTCTTCATCGAAAGCAGTGATGAGTAATCACTCGTTACTGCTTCATATGTCCGAACCCTTAATTCCGTGTTATAATATTGTTTTGTTCACTCAAAAAATTTTCCGGAGAGAGAATGGTTCTTTTCCAGCACTTTGAAAAAGGAGGAGACTGGTTGTGAACATCATAATGGTTGCCACCGAAGCGTACCCCTATGCCAAGAGCGGGGGAATGGGGGACGTGGTGGGGGCCCTGCTGAAGTACCTTCCCCGGCAGAACTTTCATATCAAGCTCTTTCTGCCAGCGTATTCCACCACTCTGGAAAAATACTCTTTTCAACCCCAACAGGAGATCACTTTTTCCTTCGGTGACCGGATGACAAAAGTTCGCTTCCTCTCTCTACCCGATAACGACTGTGAAATCATCGTAGTGGAAGGTGAGGATTTCTTTCAACGGGATAAAATGTATGGCTACGGGGATGATCTGAAACGGTTCATCTTCTTCTCCCGGGCGGTGTTTGAATATATCGTCCGAACACAGGAAAGTGATTTCATTCTTCACTGTCATGACTGGCAGAGTGCCCTGCTGTGTGCCTACACCAAAATGTACTGGCCCTCCTACCGGAGAAAACCCCGCAAAGTGATTTTCACCATCCATAACTTAGCCTACCAGGGAATTGGAAGCGGAGAACTCTTTAAGATTGTGAACCTCCCGGGTCATTTCTTCACCCACGATTATTTAGAATTTTACGGGAACATCAATCTCATCAAAGCGGGTTTAATCTTTTCCGACCTCATCACCACCGTGAGTCCCACCTACGCCCGGGAAATCGCCACCCCGGAAGGGGGAGAGGGGCTGGATGGACTCATCCGGGCCATCGACCTGCGTAAACCCATCGTGGGAATCGTGAATGGACTGGATGAAGACATTTTTGATCCGGAGAAGGATCCGTTCGTCAAGGTTCCGTATACCACCCAGACGGTCGAGAAAAAGGGAGAAAACAAAAAGCTTTTCCTAGAACAGTATTTTCCGGAACGCCACCCGGACTTTGCGACGCTCCCGGTGATTTCCTTTATTTCCCGCTTCGTGGAGCAAAAAGGATTGGACCTCATCCTGAATGATCCAGAAATGTTCTTTCGACTCCCATTGGTCTGGTTCTTCTTGGGGTTGGGTGATGACGTTTATGAGAAAGCCCTGCGGGAAAATGCCCGCAAATTTTGTACCATCCGGGTAGAAACTCGGTTCGACGAAGTTCTGGCCCACCAAGCTTATGCCGCCTCGGATATGCTCGCTCTCCCGTCTCGCTTCGAACCCTGCGGAATCAGCCAGATGATCGCCATGCATTACGGGACCCTCCCCATCGTGAGACGAACCGGGGGGCTGATCGATACCGTCATCGATTATATTTTCAACCCCACCCTGAACACCGGTTTCCAGTTCGAAAACTTCCGTTCGGATGAATTTGTCCTCACCATTCGTCGCGCTCTAGATATCTATAACCACCAAACAGACCTCTGGCATACTATCGTTCGTAACGCCATGACCTCCAATTTTTCCTGGGGAACACCCATCGCCGAATATGCCAGTCTCTATTCCAGCTGAATAGACCACCATGCCCAAGCAAACCGGACAAAGGAAACCGATGGTCACAGGAATCGCCGGGGGATCGGGATCGGGAAAATCCACGGTCGCCGCCTTCTTTCGGCAGCAGGGGATGACGGTGATCGATCTCGACGAATTGGCCCGTTCTCTCACCCGGAAAGAACAACCCCTCTGGAAAGCAATCGTCACTGTCTGGGGACCTTTCTTCCTGGACCCCCGGGGAAACATCCTCCGGGCGAAACTGGGCCGGGTTGTTTTCCAGAGCTGGACCTGGCTTTTTCGGCTCAACCAGGCAACACATCCCCTCTTAAAAAGAGATCTGCAGCAGAGTCTCGCTCACTCTACACCCGACTCCGGTATCGTGATCGAGGGAGCAGTTCTTTACGAAGCCGGTCTTCTCCCTTTTTTGGATCATCTCATCTTCGTGGACTGCCAGGACGAAATCCGCATCGAACGGATGATCCGGAAGGGTCTGTCCCGGTCCCAGGCCATTGCCCGCCTGTACAGCCAGCGCTTTCTTCCCTGCCTTCGCCGGCGAGCCACCATCGTGATTCCGAACAACGGAACCCGCGAGGAACTGAAGAAAAGGGTTCAGGATATTTGTCACGAAAAAAACCCTCATCTCTGTTCACTCATTCCTTATTCCAGGTGATATATGGATAAAATACGACCGTTTCATCTCGTTTCTGACTATCATCCCAGCGGGGATCAGCCAGAAGCAATTGATAAACTGATACACGGGTTGGACAATGGATTTCAGTGCCAGACCTTGCTGGGAGTCACCGGTTCCGGCAAGACATTTACCATGGCCAACATTATCCAGCAGTACTATCGTCCTGCCCTGATCATTTCACCCAACAAAATTTTAGCAGCCCAGCTCTACAGTGAAATGAGAGCTTTTTTTCCCGACAACGCCGTGGAGTATTTTGTGAGTTACTATGACTACTATCAACCGGAAGCGTATGTTCCGGAACATGACCTCTATATCGAAAAAGATGCCTCCATCAACGAGCAGCTCGACCGGATGCGGTTGGCCGCCACCAGTGCCCTGATGGAGCGGAACGATGTCATCATCGTGGCCTCGGTCTCCTGTATTTACGGCATCGGTTCCCCGGATGAATACCGCCGGCGAATTTTCCGGGTGACCAAAGGAGATATCTGGAAGAGGCAGGATTTCGCCCGGCGGCTGGTGGACCTCCTCTATGAGCGAAATGAGATCGATTTCGCCCCCGGACATTTTCGCATGAAAGGGGACACGGTAGAAATCTATTTAGCGTACAGTGAGCAGGCTCTCCGATTCGAGTTTTTCGGCGATGAAGTGGAAACGATCAAGCTGATCGATCCGGTGAGCAGTAGGACTTTGCAGAAAATGAACGAGATTTTCGTCTTCCCGGCCAAGCATTACCTGGTGGATCCGGACCGGTTCAGCCTGGCCCTGCGCCAAATCGGGCAGGAACTGGATCAGGCCGTCAATGCGTTCCTCGGTGAAGGCAAGCTGGTAGAAGCCGACCGCCTGAAACGGCGTACCAGCTACGACTTAGAGCTTTTACGGGAAACCACCTACTGCCCGGGAATCGAAAATTATTCCCGGCACCTGGATGGACGAAGGCCGGGGGATCCTCCCTATACCCTGATCGATTATTTTCCCGATGACTTCCTGCTCTTCATCGACGAATCCCATGTCACCATTCCGCAGTTCCACGGGATGTATGCCGGGGACCGGTCCCGAAAGAAGTCCCTGGTGGATTTTGGATTCCGCCTCCCGTCCAGTTACGACAATCGACCCCTAGTATTTGATGAGTTCGAAAAAAAAATAAACCAGGTCATTTATGTCTCGGCGACTCCTGGCGTTTACGAGTATCAGAAAAGTGATTTGATCGTCGAACAGCTGATCCGGCCGACCGGTCTCCTCGATCCTGAGGTGGATATTCGTCCCGCCACCGGCCAGGTGGACGATCTCTTCCAGGAGATCAAGAAACGAATCAAGAAACAACAGCGGACCCTGGTCACCACCCTCACCAAGCGGAGCACCGAAGACCTGTGCGATTATTTCTCCAACTTAGGTCTGAAAGTCCGCTACCTCCATTCGGAAGTGGATACTATCGAACGGGCCCGTATCATCCGGGACCTCCGGGCGGGTAAATTCGATGTGCTGGTGGGCATCAACCTGCTCCGGGAAGGACTCGATCTCCCCGAAGTGGCGCTCGTGGCGGTCTTAGACGCCGATAAAGAAGGGTTCCTCCGTTCGGAAGTCTCCCTCATCCAGACCATGGGCCGGACTGCCCGGAACAAGGAAGGGAAAGTCATCCTCTACGCTGACCGGATGACCGGATCGATCGAACGAGCAGTGCAGGAAACCCGGCGACGTCGATCCATCCAGATGGAATATAACCGGGAACACCATATTATTCCGGAAACCATCGTCAAGGAAATCCGGACCCTCATCCCGGAAATCGTGGGTATCTCCCCCGAGGCGGAAAAAACCCTCTCCTATCTCGATGATTTTGAAGCGGACCGGGTGGCGGAAGAGGACCTGATGGAGCGTTTAACCAAAGAGATGATGAAGGCCGCCCGGAACCTGGAATTCGAAAAAGCGGCGATGATCCGGGATGAGATCAACCGCCGGAAAAAGACCAGTCAGACTCCCTTAAAAAATCAACCTACACTATAAGATGAAAAGGTGAAAACCCCACCCCTTACCTGGATGGTGATCAAATTGAAAAACTTTATCCTCATTAAGGGTGCCCGAGAGCACAATCTGAAAAATATTGACCTGGAGATTCCTCAACACCAGATATTGGTGATCACTGGTTTGAGCGGTTCCTGAATATCATCCCTCGCTTTTGATACTATTTTCGCCGAGGGACAACGTCGGTATTTAGAATCGCTGTCCTCCTATGCCCGACAGTTCCTGGAACGGATGGAAAAGCCGGACGTGGACCTGATCGAGGGCCTGTCCCCGGCCATTGCCATCAACCAGAAAGCATCCTCCCACAACCCCCGGTCCACGGTGGGGACAGTGACTGAAATATATGACTACCTGCGAGTCCTGTTCAGCCGATGCGGGAAGGTTTACTGTCCCCAATGTGGAAAACCTATCGCCCGTCAGACCGTACAACAGATCACCGACGAGATTCTCAATCTCCCGGAAGAGACCCGGGTGATCCTGATGGCCCCCCTGATCCGGGGTCGCAAGGGGGAGTACAAGAAGCTCCTCAGCGACATGCTTAAGAACGGATTCGCCCGGGCCCTGGTTGACGGGGTGCTCGTCGAACTGGAAGATTGGGAAAATGTCGAACTCGACCGGCACCAGAGACACGACGTGGACTTAGTGGTAGACCGGATCGTTCTGATCCGGGGAGAGGAGCGGAGGCTGGCTGATTCCATCGAGATTGCCCTCCGGTATGGAAAAGGGTTGGTGAAAATGGGAATCCAACCCCTCGGTCAACCCCAGGAAGAAAAGCTTTATAGCGAGCACTTCGCCTGTCCGGACTGTGGAATCAATTTTCCGGAAGTGACTCCCCGAATGTTCTCCTTCAACAATCCCTACGGGGCTTGTCCCACCTGCAGCGGCCTGGGGTATATGAGTTTCATCGATCCGGGGCTGGTGGTTCCCGACTGGACAAAATCCATCAAAGAGGGAGCGGTCATTCCCTGGTTGCTCTTTGATGAAGACAGCCATGCCCTGAAAAAGAGCCGAAAAATGCTCGTGGAACAGGGAGTCGATTTCTCGGTTCCCTTCCAGGACCTCAGCGAAGAAGACCGCCACCTGGTGTTCTATGGAAACCAAGATTTCGAGGGAGTAGTCGGGTACCTGGAACGACGGCTTAAATCGGCCGAGAGCTGGTGGGAACAGGATGAAGTGTCTCACTTCCTGGCCACCAAACCCTGTCCGGATTGTCATGGTGACCGGCTCCGGAAGGAAAGCCTCTCAGTGAAGATCCAGGATCGTTCCATCGGGGAACTTTCCGGGATGACGGTGGGGGAGCTGGAAACCTTTTTCGATCACCTCACCTTTTCTTCCCAATATCTGGTAGTCGCCACCACCTTGTTACGGGAAATTAAATCCCGCGTCCACTTCTTGGTGGAAGTGGGAGTCCATTACCTCACTCTCAACCGGTCGGCCACCACTCTATCGGGAGGAGAGGCCCAGCGGATTCGATTGGCCACCCAGATCGGTTCTGGCCTGGTGGGAGTGCTCTATATATTAGATGAACCCACTATCGGACTCCACCCCCGGGATAACCAGAAACTCATCGCCACCATGAAGCGGCTGCGAGATCTGGGCAACACCGTCATCGTGGCCCGGGAACGGAAAACTCCTCACCAATGGCTGGTGGTACGGGGAGCCCGGGCCAATAATCTGAAAAATATTGATATCAAGATCCCCTTGGGAATCATGGTGGGGCTCACTGGAGTCTCCGGTTCCGGAAAAAGTACGGTGATGGACGACGTCCTCTACCGTTCCTTGGCCCGAATTCTTTACCACTCCTCAGCCGAACCGGGGGATCATGACACCATCGAAGGAGTGGAAGCGATCGACAAGGTGATTGTGATCGATCAATCCCCCATCGGCCGGACGCCCCGTTCTAACCCGGCCACCTACACCGGCATCTACACCGAGATCCGTAATTTGTTCACCCGTCTTCCGGAGTCCAAAGCCCGCGGGTACCAGTCCGGTCGCTTCAGCTTCAATGTCAAGGGAGGGCGTTGCGAAACCTGCCAGGGAAACGGGGTCATCAAGGTGGAAATGCATTTTTTGCCCGATATCTTTGTAACCTGTGAATCGTGTAAAGGGAAACGGTACGCCCGGGAAACTCTCGATATCCGGTTCAAGGGGAAGAACATCGCCGATGTCTTGGCTATGAGTTTGGATAAAGCAGCGGTCTTTTTTGAAAACGTTCCAATCATCCGGAGAAAGCTCCGGGTCTTACAGCAGGTTGGTCTCGGTTACGTCAAGCTGGGACAATCGGCCACCACTCTGTCGGGAGGAGAGGCCCAGCGCATTAAGCTGGCAAAAGAACTGAGTAAAATTGCCACCGGGCGGACTCTCTATCTCCTCGATGAACCCACTACCGGCCTCCATTTCGCCGATGTAGAAAAATTACTGGACGTTTTACTGGAACTACGCAGCCGGGGGAACACCATCTTGATCATCGAACACAATCTCGACGTCGTCAAGTGCTGCGATTACCTGATCGACTTGGGACCGGAAGGGGGAGATCAGGGGGGATACATCGTTGCCCAGGGGACTCCCGAAGAGGTTGCCCTGGTATCGGAATCCTTTACCGGACAATTCCTGAAAGAGGTTTTGAAGTGTGAAAAAAAAGAACTATGTTCGGTCTGAGGTCTCCCGAAATAGCTTTTCCGAACTCCCGGCCAGTTGTGGAGTGTACCTGCTCCACAACGAGAGTCACGAGATCATCTACGTAGGGAAAGCGGTTAACATCCAGAGCCGCATCCGTTCCCATCTCCGGCAGGATCACGCCTCTCCCCTCAAACGGGACATGGCCGACGAGATCGCCATTATCCAGTTCATCTTGACTCAGGACGAACACGAGGCTCTCCTGCTGGAAGAGGAGCTCATCAAGGGTGAGTCCGACTGGAAGTTGCGAGTGAATCGGCAGAAGGGTGAATTCGCCGAGCGCGACGCGAACAATTTTCTCAAGGCCTACCAGGAAATGACCGCGGCCGTGAAGACGTATGCCGATCGCAACGGCATCGCACTGGTGATACGTTTCAACGGCGCGCCGATCGATTCGACCAATCCCCAGGCGGTTCAGATGGAGCTCTCGAAGCTGGTCATGCACTACCACAAGGACATCGACATCACGGACCAGATCCTGGCCGAGTTGAACCGAAATGCGGCCGTCGCCACGCCGCGCACCCAACCGCCGCCGCGCCGCTAGAGCATCGGCCCGGCCGGG
>JAPLGF010000358.1 GCA_026390275.1 Candidatus Atribacteria bacterium | reverse complement strand
CTCCCCTTCACCCGGAAAGCCAGTGATAATATCGGTCGATACCGCTATTTTGGGAGATCGTTGTCTGATCTGGCGGATTAGTGTACGATAGAAATCCGGGGTATATCCCCGGTTCATGGTACGGAGGATGACCCCGCTCCCGCTCTGTAAAGGAATATGGAAGTGAGAACAGACCCGAGGCAGGAGTGAAAAAAATCGGTCTAGAAAATTCAAATCGAGAAGAAATGGTTCGATAGAACTCAGGCGAAAACGAACGGACGAGGTTTCCCGAACCAGGTCCTCTAACAAATCAATCAGGAAATAGGATCCCTTCTCTCTTCCATACAACCCCAAATTGATCCCACACAGTACGATTTCCCGTATTCCTCGCTCTTCCAACTGTTGGGCCTGGTGAATCACCAGTGATGACGCGGTACTGAGGACTGGTCCCCGTAAATGGGGAATAATGCAATAACTGCAGAAATGATCGCATCCATCTTCCACCTTGAGCCAGATCCGGCTTTGGTGGAGAGCTGGGAGTTCCACCGGATACAGTTGAAATCCCCATTCCTGGCAAAGGACGTCGATGAGGGCAGTAACTTTATCGGGAGAATCAATGAAATGAACCTGGTGAAGGAAGGGATCCTGGCCCAGAGAAATGAGTCGTTTGGCATAACATCCGATCAGAAAAATCAGAGGGACCGGATTCCGGTTCAACAAGCGATGGATCATCTGCCTGGTCTTCTTCTCCGCTTCCTGGGTAACCGCACACCCGTTAACGACAAAAAGATCCGCATCTTCACCAAAATCAACCAGCTCGAAACCGGCATTTTGAAAAGAAGCAGCAATAAAACAACTTTCCGCTTGATTTACTTTACATCCCAGAGTTTTTATGGCTATCTTCAAAACGCTGCTCCCAGTACGTCATACAGAGAATCGCTCCATATAGAGACGCTGTTTCGCTCCGCAGGATGTGTTTCGAGAACCGCACAAAAAATGTCTCCTTCCTCTTTCGAAACACCTCTTTCTCGCCATCAGTCAAATCACCCTCCGGACCGATGATGAGCTGGATGGGAGAAAAAGAGGACTGAGAAGAGAAATGAAAGATCGTCTCTCCCTTCGGATCACCTACCAAAACCATACCTCCCAGAGCTTCGACTGCCATCACGAATTGTTTCCATTCCTCAAAACAGAGGAGCCGGGGGAAAACCAATCGTCCGGATTGTTTACAGGCTTCCCGGGATATTTTTTTCCATCGTTCCAGGCGCTCAGAAGAGAAAGACGATTGGGCACATCGTTCAGAAAGGAAGAGACCGATCGTGGTCACTCCAATTTCAGTCAACTTCTCCACAATCCAATCCATTCGGGAGGCAACTTTCAAGAGTGGTTGCCAGACAGTCAAATGATAACGATTTTTCGGAACCATGATTTGTTGACAAATCTCGACTTTCGCCTGTCTATGAAAAAGACCAATGAAGGATCCAGAAAACAAGTGACCTCCCCCATCACCAATAAAAAGGGAAGAGCCAGGGGAAACCCTCTCCACCAGAAGATGTTTTGTTTCCTCCGGCGAAAGAACTAACGCCGTACCTTCCAGGGGGGAGGGATGATAATAGAAACGACTCATAAGTACCACCCAACTATCATGGCATGATTGTCTGTTTATCCTTCCGGATTGGAAAACGCTCCCTTCAACCGGTCAAATATTCCGCTCTGCTTCTTGGATCCACCAGTCTTCGTTTTTTCCAGTCGTTCGATCTCAAAAAGTTGCTCCATGATCTTTCGTTGTTCCGGACCTAAATGATGGGGCACATGAAGTTTGAGCTTGATGATCTGGTCCCCTCTCGTACCAGTCCCCGGGTCGATCAATCCCTTCCCTTTCAATTTCAAGAGGGAATCGGATTCGGTACCGGCCGGTATACGAATTTTTTCCGTTCCCTGCAGGGTAGGAATCTCAATTTCATCCCCCAGTACAATCTGGGCATAACCCACTTCTACTTCATAATAGAGATTCTTCCCTTTCCGTTCCAGAATCTTATGCGGCTTCACGTTTATCGAGACATAGAGATCCCCACCGGGTCCGCCGTTTTCGCCTACTTCTCCTTCTCCACTCACTCTCAGCCGATATCCGTTATCGACTCCGGCTGGAATCCGTATCTTGAGCGTTCGTTCCTTTTTAATTCTTCCCGAACCGTGGCATTCTGGACAGGTATCCTCGGGAATACTCCCCCGACCCTGGCAATAGGTACAGGGTCGAGCAGTCACAATAGAGCCAAAAATTGAGGTTTGAGTATGCCGGACTTCTCCCGTACCCCGGCAATGAGGACAGGCCGTTTTCTTCTTTCCCCCCCACCCCTGACAAACCTGGCACCCTTCCACTCGCTGATATTCAACTTCCTTTTCGACTCCAAAGGCCGCTTCTCGTCGGGATCCACTTCCCGATCCAAAAAACATGTCAAAAATATCACCAAAACCATTCACATCACCAAATGGATCGGAATCTGTCCCCATGCCACCTCCTCCATGCCTGGCCTGGGTCCGACCATTAAAAGCTTCATATCCGAAACGATCATAAGTTGACCTTTTTTCTGGATCAGAAAGAACCTGATATGCCTCGTTCACCTCTTTGAATGTCTCAGAGGCTCCTTTGTTACCGGGATTCAAATCCGGATGGTACTGCCGGGCTAAACGCCGATAGGCTTTTTTGACATCATCCTGAGTGGCGCTTCTTTCAATCCCCAGAACGTCGTAAAAATCCTTATTCATTGGTTAATCACCCTTAAGAAAGACATCAAAGTCCCCAGGAATAAATGGACCGCACAAACAAACATTATTATAAGACGGAAAGGAGATTTTGCACAATCCCATAACCCTCCCTTAAAACACGGTGGAGTTGGAAAAGACCACCCCACCGTTGTCCCTTCTCCCCCATTAGGGTACTCTTCCCCAGCGTTTCTTTCGGTTTGTTTCTCTTAACCTCTTACTCTGCAGTCTGCCAGGTGAAAAAGTTTTCCTGATTCTGATGATGTACCAAAAAGAAAAAGTGCCCCTGCAGGAAGCATACAGGGGCACCGGGTTGGTTCTTTTCTACTTATTATCATCGTCCACGACTTTGTAATCAGCATCCACGACGTTATCATCACCAGGTTTCCGATCAGAAGCCGTACCGGAGGCAGATGGACCAGAAGCGTCACCGGGTTGGCTGGAACTCTTCTGATAGAGCTCCTGGGCCATCGCATGCGAAGCAGTTTGGAGCTCATCCATCTTCCGTCGTAAATCTGCCGCAACATGACTCTCCAAAGCATCTTTCATGTTCTTCAAAGCGGTTTCCACTTTATTTTTTGTTGCTTCGGTGAGCTTGGCGGAGGAATCATGAAGTGTTTTTTCCACCGTGTAAATCAAGCCTTCGGCCTGATTATGGAGTTCAATTTCCTCCCGCTTCTTCTTATCCTCTTCGGCATTCAGTTCGGATTCCCGAATCATGCGATCGATGTCCTGTTTCGAAAGACCACTGGATGCTTTGATGGTAATGGTCTGTTCTTTATTGGTGGCGAGATCTTTCGCCGAGACATGGAGAATCCCATCGGCATCGAGATCAAATTTCACCTCGACCTGCGGGATCCCCCGGGGAGCAGGCGGAATTCCGGAGAGCTGGAATTTTCCCAAGGATACGTTGTCGTTGGCCATGGGACGTTCTCCCTGGAGCACGTGAATCTCCACGGCGTTCTGGTTATCGGCGGCAGTGGTAAAAACCTGGCTTTTGCCCACCGGAACAGCAGTGTTCCGATCGATGATCTTGGTGAAGACCCCACCCAGAGTTTCAATCCCCAGGGAAAGAGGAGTAACATCGATGAGAAGGACATCTTTTACTTCTCCTTTCAAAACTCCGGCCTGGATAGCTGCACCATCGGCCACCACCTCATCGGGGTTGACACCCCGACGGGGTTCCTTCTTGAAGATCTTCTCCACCATTTCCTGAACCTTGGGCATTCGGGTCATTCCACCCACCAAAATGACGGTATCAATGTCCCCTGGTTTCTTCTTTGCATCCGCCATCGCCCGTTCACAAGGTCCTACGGTTCGTTCGATGAGTTCCATGGTGAGCTGTTCCAGCGTGGACCGGGTGAGGGTCATGACCAGGTGCCGGGGACCAGTCGAATCAGCCGAGATGAAGGGGAGATTGATTTCCGTCTGAATGGAAGTGGACAGCTCACACTTTGCCTTCTCGGCCGCCTCTTTGAGTCTTTGGAGAGCCATCTGGTCTCCCCGCAAATCGATCCCTTGTTCTTTTTTGAACTGGTCAACGATGTAGTCCATGACTCGCCGGTCGAAGTCATCTCCTCCTAAGAAAGTATCTCCGGAGGTCGACTTCACTTCGAAGACCCCTTCTCCGATCTCCAGAATGGAGACATCAAAGGTTCCTCCGCCCAAGTCATAGACGGCGATCACTTCTTCTTTGCCTTTCCCCAGACCGTAGGCGAGAGAGGCAGCAGTTGGTTCGTTGAGAATTCGCTGAACATTCAGCCCGGCAATTTTCCCGGCATCTTTGGTCGCTTGCCTCTGACTGTCGTTAAAATAGGCCGGAACGGTGATGACTGCATCGTCGATCTTTTCACCCAGAT
>JAPLGF010000226.1 GCA_026390275.1 Candidatus Atribacteria bacterium | reverse complement strand
TTCCACAATTCCACAATTCCACAAGTCCACATTTTTACCCGATTCACGGTTTTTCCCGTTGTTTCACCATCATCTCATACCCTTTCATATAGAGATAGTAGAGGATGAATTTGGCGCAGCTGTTGCGGAGCCATTTTTTGTTTCCGTTACGGGTTTCCTCGAAGAATTCCCGGCCCCGGGAAGTTTCCTCGAGCCATCGTCCGATGGGGGAGAAGAGGAGGAGGGGATTACCCTTCACCGATAGTTTGACACTGAGAGAGGGATACTTGGAATAGAGGATGGCGGCACCCTGGCCCCGCATGAATTCTTTTTCTTTGAGGTCATCAAAGCTCACGGTATCAACCTGGGTAGGGTTGTAGTGATACCCAAAGGCATGGGGGTTCTTTTTTCGTTTGAGTCCTAATCTTTTCAGGCGATAGCCCAGCTCGATATCTTCCCAGCCGTAGGGAAGAAAGCTTTCATCGAACCCCCCGGCTTGCAGGAGATGTTCCCGTCGCACCGAGGCATTTCCCGTAGCGAAAGTACTCATGGACAGGTCACGGATGAATTTCCTCTTCTCCTGGCCGATTTCATCGAAACTGGTCACGTTGATGAGGTTCCCCAGGACAAAGGCGCGGGGGAAAAGGAGATGGAAGCGGATGTGTTCGGTGATGAACTGGGGGACCACGACGATGTCGCTATCCACGAAGATGATGTACTTCCCCCGAGCGGATTGGATTCCCCGGTTTCTGGTCCGGGCGGCCCCACTCCGCTCGTCATTTCTGAGGTAGACGAGGGAGCAGGGGGAGTTGATGGTTTGGACCATGCTCCCGGTCCCGTCATTAGACCCATCATCCACCACGATGATTTCATATTGATCCCGGTCATAGTCCTGAGCAAAGAGCGATTGCAGGCACTTCTCCAGGATTTCCCGGCGATTGTAGGACGGAATGATAATGCTGGCGTCGATACCTATGTACCCCCCTTTCTCTGGAATATAAATCCCTCTCACCCTTTTTCCCTCTCCCCACCCTCTCCCATTTCCCACTCCACGACTCCACCAAGTTTTCACTGTACATTTTCTTCCATTACCATATAATAAAATAGATGAAAGTCAAGCGAACATATACGACAATTTTTTATTTACTCGTTCTGGCGGGAGCAGCGGGGATGTTGGTTCTTCTCTCCGGATGCTTTGCCCTGCTTTCCGGATGCACCATCCCTTCCCCCTGGTATCTCTCCCCCTCCCTTGAATTGCAAACCATTCCCGCTGAAAATAAAACCCTTCTCTCTCCTTATCTCAGAACGGTTCATCAATTTAAAGGGCAGCTACACTGTCACAGTCGGGCTTCCGATGGCTCCGGTACCTCGGAAGAGGTGGTTGATGCCTATAAAAACGCCGGTTATGACTTTCTATGCCTCACCGACCATAGCCATGTGACTCCCGACCCCGGGGTGGAAGGAATTCTTTTCATTCCCGGAGTGGAAGAATCCCCAGTCTATGGACATATCCTGGGGGTGGGGATCACCCGGAAAACCAATGCCCTCCAATTCGCGGCCATCATCCAATTCATTCAATCCCAGGGGGGGCTGGCCTTCTATTGCCATCCGAATTCAGAACAGGGATATGGGTGGACACAAGATGAACTATTCTGCGCCCCATTCGCGAATGGTCTGGAAGTCTTGAACGGGAATTCCGTAGCCGAGGATAAATGGGATGCCCTCCTCAGTGCAGGATGGATGACCTGGGGAATCGGTACCGACGACCTGCACCATATCCCGGGAGATCTCGGTCAGTCCTGGGTGATGGTGAATGCCGATTCCCTGACCCCGGATGATATTATCCACTCCCTGCGGAACGGGAATTTTTATACCACCCAGGGACCGGATCTAAATATTGATGTCTCCGGGGGAACCATCACCGCCAGCACCAGTGAACCCTCCACCTTCCACTGGATCGGATGGAAGGGAACAACGTTACGGGAAACCTCAGGTATTAATAATGATACCTATCACCTTCAGGGAAATGAGAAATATATCCGGTTGAAAGTCCAGAGAGAGAGGGATCATAAGCTCGCTTTCAGCCAGCCGGTGTTCGTTGAGTAAAGTTGAGCTGGGGAGTTGGTTAAGACCGTGAGTCGTGAATCGTGAATCGTGAGTCGGGTAAAAATGTGGAGTTGGAAAAGAAGGAGAAAACGAACATTTTTAAAGATGGGATT
>JAPLGF010000362.1 GCA_026390275.1 Candidatus Atribacteria bacterium | reverse complement strand
CCGGACGTCGAATCCCGGTGCCCCCTTCGTGCAGGATGCGTTCAATCCGGAAAAAGTTTATATCATGGTGGCGCGCATGGTGGCAAGGTTAGGGAAAAACATGATTGGGAATTTTGGGTTCAGTTCGGCCGGTATCGTGGTGGGGGCAACATATCCGGAAGATCTGCAGTTTCTGCGGGAGCAATTTCCTTCGCTCCTTTTTTTGGTTCCGGGCATCGGTTTTCAGCAGGGTAAGTTAGAAGGACTTCGCCCCGCTTTTCGAAGTGATGGGTTGGGAGTGGTGGTGAATGTCTCGCGTGATGTACTTTTTGCCTACCGCGACGGAGGAGATCCTTCCGGGTTTGAATGTGAAAAAGAGATTCGAAAAAAGGCGATCCTCTATCAAAATAAACTGAATGATCTGCTCCGATGAAACAGACTCCGGTCACGGCCATCAAAACCAGGGGAGGATCGTTCGTCGAACTGGAACTCGCTGGGAAAGAAATCGCCCGGGTTTCCCGTCCCGGCCAGTTTGTGATGATCGGAGCGGGACAGTCATATGATCCTTTCCTCAAACGACCTTTGGGGATCCTTTCTGTACAGGAGGATCGCTTTTCCCTTCTCTTTCAAATCGTTGGCCAGGGAACGAAACTCCTCTCGCAGCTTCAACCCGGGAATACGGTTTCCGTTCTGGGTCCCCTGGGGAACGGGTTCAGCCTGCATCCTTCAGAAGCGGTGCTTATCGCCGGAGGAAGGGGAATTGTCCCGCTGGTTTTCCTGGCCTCCCATTTCCAACAGGCCGGGATTCCCTTCACCTTCTTTTGGGGGGTGAAAAACGAATTGGAGCTCGTTCTGGCTTCATATCTCGCTTCCTTTTCTCCCTCCTGCGTTTTGAGCTGTGAGGAAGCGGTTTCCGGGTATGGGTGCGGGACCGTTCTTACCTCTTTTTCGTCCTGGGAGAAGACCCATCCTCTCCGTTCCGGGAGCCGGGTCTATGCCTGCGGTCCGCAGGGGATGTTCCGGGTGATGCAGAAGATACCGTTTTTTTCTGGGGTACCGGTAGAAGTATCCTTGGAAGCCCGGATGGGGTGTGGGTTTGGAGTGTGTCTGGGTTGTGCGGTGAAGAAGAAAGAAGGATCCGGTTATGTCCACGTCTGTAAAGACGGTCCAGTTTTTCTGTTGCCGGAGGTAGAGCTATGAATTTGGAAACCCGTCTGGGTCCCCTGGTTCTCCAGAATCCGGTCATCCTCGCTTCCGGTACCTGCGGGTACGGGCGAGAGATGGTTCCGTTTCTGGATCTCGACCGGGTGGGGGCCATCACCCTCAAAGGATTGAGTGTCATGCCCTGGGAAGGAAATCCTCCTCCTCGCATCCACGAGACGGCAGCGGGGGTTATGAATTCCATAGGACTGGAGAACAAGGGGTTTCACCGGTTCGTTCAGGATGATCTTTCCTGGCTGGAAACGGTGCATACCCGGGTGATTGCCAATGTTTGGGGAAGAACGGAAGAGGAGTATATCGGGATTGCTCGTTTAATGGACCGGCTGGAACGGATCGATGCGGTGGAAGTGAATGTGTCCTGTCCGAACGTGGAAAAAGGGGGAGAGAGTTTTGCCACAAACTGCCGGGTGTTGCACCAGCTCATTGGTGCCATCCGGCGAGTCGTTCAGAAAACCCTCTTGGTGAAAATCGGTCCCACCGTGGCGGAGCTGGAAAAGACGCTGAAGTTCATGGAACGGGAAGGGGTGGATGGACTCAGTGTCACCAATACCTTTCCCGCCCTGGCCGTCGATAGTGAACGGCAATGTTTGGTATTTGAACGAAAGGTGGCGGGACTGTCCGGTCCGGCCATCAAACCACTGGCATTGAAGCTGGTGTATGATGTCCGGCACCTGACTCACCTTCCGATCATCGGGATGGGTGGTATAATGAAAACGGAAGATGCGCTGGAATTTCTTCTCATCGGGGCATCTGCCATCGCGGTGGGGACGGCGAACCTGGTGGACCCGGCGGTGGCTCTCGAGATCGTACCGGGTATCGAATCCTACCTGGTGGCGCATGGAATGAACCGTTTGGATGATTTGATTGGAAAGGTGAGGTGAACATCGATGCAGGAACAGGAGATTCTTCAGCTTTTCCGCCAGGCCGGAGCCTTTTTAGAGGGACATTTCCTCCTCACTTCCGGATTTCATAGCCAGTTTTATATCGAAAAATTCAAGCTTCTTCAGTATCCCCAATATGTGCAGGTTCTGGCCCGCGAAATCATCGATCGTTTGCACAGTCCGACGGTGGATGTGGTGGTGGGCCCCGCGGTGGGGGGGATCATCCTGGCCTATGAGATCGCCCGGCAGCTGGGAGTGCGCATGGCTTTCACCGAACGGGAAGAGGGAAAAATGAAATTCCGGCGAGACTTTGTTTTAAGTGAAAAAGATTGGGTACTGGTGGTAGAAGATGTGGTAACTACCGGCTCCTCGGCGCAGGAAGTCATCGAGGCAGTGGAAGGAATCGGTGCCATCATTATGGGAGTGGGCATCCTGGTGGACCGGAGCGGGGGGAAAATCCAGCTCCAGTATCCGTTGCATCCGCTTCTCCAGATGGAAGTAAAAAACTATCCTCCGGATGAATGTCCTCTCTGCCGGCAGCGGGTGGCACTCCAGGAGCGGGGCAGCCGGCATCTCACCAGCTCATGAAGGAACACTTTTCCATGGCTGACTGGAAAGCATTGCTCGATAGTGAATTCGACTTGTTTGATCCCATTCACCTTGCCCAGAACCTGGTACGGATGACCAGTGTTTCCGGGACCCGGGGGGAATCGG
>JAPLGF010000062.1 GCA_026390275.1 Candidatus Atribacteria bacterium | reverse complement strand
ATAGGTTCAACAAAAACAAAACAAGGACTGAAAGTTCATTGCAGGCTTGATGAAAGAAAGTACCCCAAAGGGATAAAAGTCACTGATGAAGAGATGGATGCATTAAATATTGAACGAGCTGACTTTCATGGTGAGTGGAACTATACTATACATCCAAGAAACAAAACTTGATCCATTTAATATTAGACAGTCCCTTAGTGCCAGGCACCTATAACTTTCTTAACTTTCTTACCCCTTTCACCAATAACTCCTCCGTGTTCTTCCTGGTCGATTCATTCAGCCACCGGACCTCGATTATCTAAAGTTCAGGAGTACGCTAAACAATAATGTATTTGTTATCTACTTTTCAAATATTTGCATTACCTTCTGTTCCTGCATAAGCGCTATAAACCGCGCTAACCCATATAACTTAATAACTGAGTGCCAGGCACCCTAACAACTCGGCATCCTAACAACTCACAACTCATAACAACTCAGAACTCAGTGTGTGCCAATAGTTTTAAAAACAATAATCAAAAATGAAAAATATGCTGACCTGATTAACTAACGATCATAAGAATGATGTTTTACAATACAATTCTAACCTTTTCCGGCTGTCCAACACCGGTTTCAGCGAAATCTGTTCAACCAAACTATCTTCATTGTAGTAGTTGAAAGGGTTATCTAAATCTTTTATAAAATAAATCATATAGATCAGGATGAAACTGACAAAGGAGACAAAAAATACACTTTCATAAAAGGGATCGATTTTAATAATAATCAAGCCAAAAGTGAGGATAAAGGTGATGATCTCAGCTATTGCGTAGCCGGCCCCTAAAAAAGAGGTTTCCCGGATGGTGTGAATCCGATTGATTGTCCTGCGAAGGGAATTTTGTTCTTGTTTTAGACGGACGATAAAGTTTGCCTGGGTTAGATTCTCAAATTCTGAGAAAAACACATTGAAATTGAAAAGTCTTTTCATTAAATTTTCGGTTCTTTCTTTTTTATAGAACCATTGAACCAGTGATTGATTAAATTCCAAAAGCTGACATAAAAAATCCTGGGCCACGGTACTGTTTTTATTTTTGTAAATAATAAAACCCTCGTCAGCCATTGATTCCAGGCACGCGGCCAGATCACCGGGAATTTTTTCACTCTCCTTGTAATCAACCAACACTCCGGATATTAAAAAACCAATCAAAAATATATTTGCCGATATGATGGCGGTAAAAAAAGAATTGATGGATAAGAATTCATACCCTAAATAATGGGTTAGAAATTTTAATAAAACTATCGTTGCTACGAAAGGAGTGGTTTTGATAGCGATATTCCAACGGGGGTGATGGGATTTTATTTTTATCAACTTCTGCACTCTAGTATTCATCCTTTCTCAGCTTTTGCGCCGAATGAATTCGCTGGAAACATTGATTTGCAAGTAAGAATCCGCGTCACATGGTTACTGACAGGTTATCCAGTCAGTAGAAAAGAAAAACACCGGAGTACAAACCATCAGAAAAGACTTTTCGTTGATCATTTCTTGCCTTTTCGATTGATCCGTTCCAGCCATTCTGTTGATGAAAGCAAAACCTTACATGAATGAAGTGTGGATATCCTATAAGTTTTGTACATTGATTACGGTGAATTTCATTAGTTTATCCTATCCTCTATTACAGCAACGTACTTTCTAATTTCTCTTAGCCGAACATTGCAAATAGGACGGTTCATTACCAATCCCACTTTTATGAAGGTAGAGTAAAAAGTAAAAAGGCGTTATGCATTTACATTGTTTGTTTCTCCATGACACTCCTCAGACGATGGGGAACTGAGAGGTAAATTCTCCATGGTGTTATTTACAAAAACATCCTAAAAAGAAGACACAACTGGTTTTACGCCTTTCTGTTGAATTTCTGTCTCCGAAAATACTTAATTACTTCCCAACCACTACCGGCGATTACGCCCAGGAAAACAGCGATCAAAAAGAATGAATAATTCAATGGCGCCATTTTAAACAATTGTGTTCCTGACGGGAGATAAATCATAATGAGCATAATCACTAAAGCTAAAATATTAACCCATAATTTGGTCAAATTGGCACCCTTACGATAGGTTGCCCAAAAGGGAAGGGAATTCGATTCACTTGCTAAAACCATGAAAATATTGGCAATTACCAGTATAGCGAAACCAAAACTTCGGGCGGACTCCCCTGAAAAACCTTGGTAGTTGGCCCACACGAATGCCCCAAAGGAAATAATTAAAATGAGGCCTCCCTTGAACATCATTTGAAAGATCACTGAACGGTCGAAGAACTGCTCATTTTTAGGTCGAGGCGGACGGGTCATAATATCGGGTTCAGATTCTCCGGCTTCGAATACCAAAGAACAGGTCGGGTCGATAATCAGTTCCAACAAAACGACGATGATTGGAGTCAACAACAAAGGGAAGCCAAAAACCGGGGCTAGAATAGCCAAACCGGCAATAGGTACATGAACGGAAAGAATATAAGAAACTGCCTTCTTAATATTGTCGTAAATTCTTCTTCCGTCACGAATGGCTTTTACAATGGTACTAAAATCATCGTCAAGTAAGACCATTTGGGAGGCTTCCCGGGCGACTTCGGTTCCACGTTTTCCCATCGAAATCCCGATATCAGCTAACTTGAGTGCTGGTGCATCATTCACACCGTCTCCGGTCATGGCGACCACTTCACCATTTTTTTGAAAGGCTTGGACAATTTTTAGCTTATGTTTCGGTATCACCCGGGAAAAGATGTTCACGGTTCGCACCACTTCAGCCAACTCGCTCTCACTCATGCTGTCAATTTCAGCGCCGGTAATTACCCGGTCGGCACCCGGTATTCCCAATTCATTCCCGATAGCTTTTGCGGTTACGCTATGGTCTCCGGTGATCATGACCACCCGGATCTTGGCTTTCAGACAAGAATATATGGCATCTTTTACTCCTGGACGAGGAGGATCAGCAAATGCCATAAGACCGGTAAATTCCAGCTGGTTCCCATCAAGCATGTCAGGAGGTTGGGCATGATCGTAGAACATCTTTTTACCAAAGCCGAGAATTCGAAATCCCTTTTCAGCGTAATAATTAACCTGAGTTTCGATGTTTTTTTTCTGTTCGGGTAAGAGATTACACAGGGAGAGAATTTTCTCAGGTGATCCCTTGGCAAAGAGAAGCTGTTTCTCATGGTTGTCCCGGTAAATATGGCCCATTGCCTTGGAATCAGGGGTGAGTGGATATTCGTGGATGAGTGTCATATTCTTTAATATCGAAGCTGGATCAAGCCCATTATGTTTGGCGATTCGCCTTATATCAATTTCCATGGGATCATATGGATCAGATTCACTCGCCAGAACTCCGGCAAGTAATAACTCCGAAAATTGTTCGGTTAGCTTATTCGAGTCATTAACCTCTTCCCATTTTCCACTGGAATGATATATATAACGTAACGTCATCCGATTTTGGGTTAGAGTACCGGTTTTGTCTACACAAAGCACTGTGATTGAACCGAGGGTTTCAACTGCTGGAATACGGCGGATGAGGGTATTCTGTCTGGCTAAACGCCAAGCGCCCAGCGAGAGAAAAACCGTTAAAACGACTGGAAACTCTTCCGGTATCATTGCCATAGCGAGAGTAATGCCTTCAAGGATACTATGGAGGATTTTGCCGCCCCGGAGAATGGATATAACCATAACCATGCCACTTAGAATAACTGCCAGAAGAAAAATTTTTCGAACCAGAGATTGAGTCTGAATTTGTAAAGGAGTATTTCGGCTTTTCACATCTTGTAAAGAAACTCCGATTTTGCCGTATTCAGTTTGAACTCCAGTTGCGGTGACTTCTATAACTGCCTGACCTTGAATGACGGTGGTTCCGGCATAACACTGGTTGAGGAGCCAGTATTCCTTGGAACCATCAGTTTCCTTAGTCTTCCAGATCGGGAGTGATTCACCAGTCAGAAGTGATTCATCGACAGCGAAATCGGATAAAACCAAAATTTTCCCATCAGCTGGTATCCGCTCTCCCTCAGTGAGAACCGCGATATCACCCGGCACAATTTCTAACGATGAAATGATGATTTTTTTTCCGTCCCGGATAACAATAGCTTTTGGAGAGGATAATTCTTTCAGTGCATCAAGAGATTTTTCGGTTCTCCACTCTTGGATGAAAGTAATGAGAATGACGATTGAGATGAAACAGAGCATAATTCCGCCATCAAGGGGTTCACCGAGTAGGAAATAGATAAGTGCAACCCCCAGAAGAAGGATAAACATTGGTTCTTTAAGGGTAGCTAAAAAGCGCCCAAAAAAACCAGTTTTTTTGGTTTTCCCTAACTCATTAGGGCCGTATTCCAGAAGTCTTCGTTCTGCCTCCTGCTGATTAAGACCTGGTATTGCGGACACGTCGAGTTTCATAATTGAGAACACCCCCGTAACACCTGCAATAAAAAAACACTTGCAGGAGAGTTTATCCCCAGTCCCACAAGTGTTTCATCTTGCTGCCTAACGGCCCAGCCCCATCAGCGGTGTGATGCTAATCGCCTGCTCTGAGATTGTTATTCACAGTGAAAAAATTATAGGGTAGGTTAATAAAATTGTCAATTCAGCTTTAATTGACCGTGATTATTCTGTGATATTGTCACCCTTAAACTATTCTGTGAAAATGTCACCATGAGAAAGGAACAATATCACATGACCCAAAAAGAGCTTCACCGAGTTCACGTCATTCAACCAGGTATTGATGGAGTTCTCATCAGTGGAGAAGTCATAGAAGCTTTTGACATTAACTTAATAACTTAGTGCCAGGCACCTATAACTTATCACCTATAACTTATCACCTATAACTTATAACTTACGATAACGAGCAAGGAAATCAATTTCTTCCCGATATGAAAAAGAGTTATGAGGACCAATGGTCAAACAGCCTGATACTGCGATGAGATTGACCGAGAAGGTTTTGAGAAAGAAATAAGGAAGTTGATAAATTTTCCCTGTTTGTTAACATAACATATGTAAAAAATCCATGGTTACGGACTATATTTGCGACTATCATCGTTTCTTAATAACTTAAGAGGTATAAGATGATAATTACAACTTTCAATAGATTTTTCTTCATCATATTAGAAGGGAGGGATTATGATGAGCATGATACGAGAAAAAGTATTGAAAGCGATCGAGAAGCTCAAAGAGGAAGAATTAGAAGGGGTTCTGGATTATATCAACCTCATTCAGGAACCGGAGGAAGTAGAGCCAACCGAGGAAGAAAAAGAAGCCATTCGACAAGGGAGAGAGGATCATCAAAAGGGTGACTTTATAAAGTGGGAAGATCTCCGGAGATCATGACATGTACCCAGTGATACTAACCAAAAAAGCCAGGAATACCTATCAGCGCTTAACCCCAAAGCTCAAAAAGGGCATTGACCGATATATTTCATATATTGCTGAAAGTTCACACTTTGGAGCAAAGATCAAGAAGCTGGAAGGAGAGCCGGGGTGTTATCGATATCAAGGGGGAGGTTGGAGGGTAGGTTATGAAGTCATTGAAGGAGAAAGAGAAGTAAGAATCTATATGATTCGGCCACGTGGCGGTGCGTATTAATTATCGAAGAATTGCGTTATTTCTGAAAGAAGAATAATCTATCATTAGTATGTACATTCAAGGAGGGGAATATGAATATTCTTTCTGAAGAAAAGTATCTTCTTGAAAGGAAAAGATACCTTCGCTGGGCTTCGACCGCTACTTTAATCGGAGTTGCCAGCTGCTTGCTGAGCGTGAGCTCCGCTTCTGCTGCCACCTTCGAAGATTCTCTGGTTCAAAAAACGGTTCAGGTCGCTCCCAATCTCGAACCAGTCATACCCCACCCCAGGCAAGAAGAAGAAGTTCTGGAGAAATTGACTTCCCTGGAAGCCAGGATTGGCAAAAAACCCAATATCCTTTTTTTTATCATGGATGTTGTCGGTTGGGGTGATCCTGGAGTCTATGGCGGAGGAGCGATGGTTGGAGCACCAACTCCTATCATGGATCTCCTGGCTCGGGAAGGACTGCAGCTTACCTCAACTTATTCTCAACCTACATCCTCTCCTACCCGGGCAACCATTCTCACCGGACGGCTCCCCATGCGTCACGGGATATTACGTCCCACAACTAATAACGAAAAAGGTGGATTGGAAGGTGAAATTACCCTCCCCCAAATCCTGAGTGAAGCCGGTTATGTCACTCAGGCGGTGGGGAAGTGGCATATCGGTGAAAACCTGGAATCACAACCTCACCATGTAGGATTTGATGATTTTTATGGTTTTCTGAGTGTATCTGACTTCTATACGGAATGGCGGGATCCCAACTTCAATCCGGATATAGTCAATAGCCCAGAACGGACCGAGATGGTTAGAAATTTCGCTTTTGAGAAAAACTGGGTTCATGCCAAAAAAGGTGGAGATTTGGAACGGATTGCCGAAGTCGATATTCCGACCTGTTCCATACTCGATGAGAAATGGGCTGACTATTCGGTGGAATTTATCAAAAAGATGGCGACCAGCGAAAAACCGTTCTTTTTATATCACTGCACCCGTGGAGCTCACTTCGACAACTACCCCAACCCACAATTTAAAGGAAAATCCCCCGGTAAATACCCTTACAAAGATGTCATCATAGAATTGGATTATATATTAGGACGGTTGGTAAAAACCCTCGAAGAAACCGGACAACTGGAAAATACCCTCATTTTTATCACTTCTGACAATGGCTCAGAAATGGAAGCCTGGCCCGATAGCGCCTATTCACCTTTCCGTGGCGCTAAGGGATCGACCTGGGAAGGCGGGATGCGGGTGCCAGGTATTGTTTACTGGAAAGGAATGATTCAACCGGGGAGAGTATCCGACGGTTTATTTGATCTGGCCGACTTGTTCAACACCTCTCTCACCCTGGCTGGCGTCAAAGATAAAATGCCCACTGACCGCTATATCGACGGGATCGATCAAACTTCATTCATACTTCCCAATGAAGGCCAATCCAATCGGAAATACATTTATTATTGGTTGACCAAAACTTTTTCGGCAATACGGGTGGGAGAATATAAATACATGATGGCCGCCGAGTCAGATGACGATCGTGATAATTACCTTCAAGGGGGATTCTCAGGTGAGACAATGAATTACTCTTATTGTAAGGTGTTCAACCTCTACCTCGATCCCAAGGAAACCCATAATTTCTTTATCCGGAAGGTCATCTACACCGATGTATTTCTGGAACCAGTCAAACAGCATTTATCGACTTTTAAAAAATATCCCCCTAAAAATGTGCTAAATTAAATGAGTCGTACCTATCCATCAGTTAAATTTATACCTAATTTCTATCCGGAATTCTCAACTTTTGAAAAAGGGGGGAGACTTGGTTGTGATGTCTGATCAATCAAATCCCTCTCTGGAGGTGTGTCCAGAGCTACGGTATAGGTTCCTGGTTAATTTTTTATGCTTTACATTTCACTGTATCACCATAATGATTTTCCGGAGGATAAATGGATCCTCATAACACTTATCAGTTCATTATATCGCCGCCACCAAAACGATGTTTTCACCTTATGGCCAAACCTATCGGGGCAATATGCAATCTGAACTGTAGCTACTGTTATTATCTGAGTAAAAAAGAATTGATCGGCAGTAATAAGCGGATAACGGATGATATTCTCGAAGAATACGTCAAACAATACATCAACGCCCAGGACGGTCAAGAAATTGTTTTCACCTGGCAAGGAGGTGAGCCCACCCTCCTGGGTCTCGATTTTTTTCAAAAAGTGGTTGAACTTGAGAGAAAATTTTGCCCCCCAGAGAAAAAAATTGAGAATGATCTGCAAACCAATGGTGTTCTGCTCGATGATGAATGGTGCAAGTACCTCAAAAAAAACCGCTTTTTGGTGGGTTTGAGCATTGATGGACCTCAACCGCTCCATGATTGTTACCGGGTCGATTTAGCTTACCAGCCAACCTGGGAACGAGTGGTGAGAGCCGTAAAACTCTTGCAGAAATATGAAATACCCTTCAATACCCTCACTGTCATTCACCGGCAGAACGCCCGGCGACCCCTGGATGTCTATCGTTTTCTGAGGAGAGAAATCGGCTCAACCCGCATCCAATTCATCCCCCTGGTTGAGCCCAAGGTTTATACTTCGATAGCCCCTCAACACTGGGATGAAGATTCCCAACCTCTCCTCGGCTCACTCGCAGCCCGACCCGGAAACCCTCATTCGGTAGTCACCGACTGTTCGGTGGATCCCGACGATTATGGAACCTTTTTATGTAAAGTTTTCGACGAATGGTACCGTCGGGATATTGGGAAAGCTTTTGTTTTTTTCTTTGAATGTGCTTTGGGACAGTGGTTGGGCATGGAAGCATCCCTCTGTATCTTCGCTCAGACTTGTGGACAAGCGCTGGCTTTAGAATCCGATGGGAGCGTATTTTCCTGTGATCACTATGTCTATCCCGAATACCGCCTGGGCCATATCAAACAAGGTCTCTCCAGCCTGGTCTATTCCGCACGCCAAGCCGATTTCGGATATTACAAACAAAAATCACTCCCTGAATACTGCCGGAAATGTCCCTACCTCTTCGCCTGCCGCGGCGAATGCCCCAAAAATCGTTTCCTCCGCACTCCCTCCGGCGAGATGGGACTCAACTATCTCTGCAACGGTCTCCGTAAATATTTCGCCCACATCGATCCCTTTATGCAATCTCTGGCGAAAGAAATCAAGGGTGCTTCCCTTTTTACTGCACCTTAGCGCTTGAGAAAAGCTCTTATCAACGGTAAAATAACATCGCATCATTCAACAAACATGAATAATGGTTTCAATCGCATGAAAAAACCTCTCCTTATTGTATTTAATATCACTGCTATCCAAAATAATTCAAAATCATGAAATAGGACTTGATCATAGGACATGTTCCAAAATATAAGGTTTTAAATTGAATCTGAGTACACTTGTTTCCACTAAACATCCCACTCCCAACCGGAGTTCAAAGAGATTTTTTTACTCCATTTTTATAAAAAAATACATCTGTTTTGGTAAATACAACCACGAGGAATTGCCAGGTCTTGAGATCAACCTTTTGCCCGGTGTTCCAATTTGCTCCACCGGTAAAAACATTCCATCCATCGTTTTCAGCCAACAACGATCGATCATATCCTCCATCATCTTGAGACCAGACCTGTCGACGACCGCCAATGGCGCGAGGATACACCCAGCATGTTACCGACATCTCCGGCAATTTTTCGGGATTAATATCGAGAGGAGTGGCAACAGAACTATCCTTTCCATTAAAGTCAAAGGCTTGTCCAATTTTACCGGTTACGATGTTGGTCGATACTGGTATTCCATTGTTTTCAAATCCACTTTTATCCTTTGCGTCGATGTCGAATGGTAGGTAAAGAACCAAACCGGTATTTAATTCTCCATCTCCAGGAATTGGTGTCGATGAAGGTGGTGGGGGGATTTCTTTACCTATCACGGTAAAGGTTTCACTGATCGACTGGCGGGTATAGCCATCATTTTCGAAAAGACGGGCATCATATTCTCCTGGATCACTCGGAGCTTCAAAGGTCAGAGAGCCATCTTTTTTCCCCTCGGTATATTTCCAGGTGAGATAATCCCGGTCAACTGCACCCTTTTTGTAGAGACCAACCCAATCTTTTTGGTTACCGGGAGAACTGGCGAAGTGGACGGTGATGGATTCTCCTGGTGAAAATTCGGTGGCGTTGAGAGAGAGGTGGGGTTGAGGAAAGGCAACAGTAAAGGATACGGTGGCGATCTCTTTTCCACCCGAGTCGGTATTGTGCATCCGAAAATCGTAGTTTCCCGGATCAGCTGGAGCACTGAATACTAATTGGCCTTCGGTTTTACCGGAAAGATATTGATAAGCAACATCATTCTGATCGTTGATGGTTTCATCTCCATGGGGGACATTTGAAGGGATGATACCCACCCAGGCACTGGAATCGAGCTGAGCGGGAGCGGTGAATTGAACCTTGATTTTTTCATTGGGGAGGTAGGTGTCTTTATCTAAATGGAGGCCGGGCTGAATAGTCGATTTTTGAACCTGGAAAACGGTGCTTTTGCCCAAACGGTTCATTCCATCGTTTTCAAAGATTCGGACATCGTATTCTCCCTCTTTTTCCGGTGCAGTAAAAGTCACGGTCCCGGCGATTTTTCCGTCCAGATATTTCCAGATCAGATAATCACGGTCTGAGGAAATGCTTTTATACAACCCTATCCAATCTTTGGGATTTCCGGGAGCACCGCTATATTCAATGGAGAAATTAGTTTGTGGAAGTACCGGTTGACTCGGGGGAATGATCGACACTTTATTTTCCGGGAGAGTGATTTTGATGGACTGAAGGATTTGATTAAAAACCGGTTCAGCTTCCGACCAGAGAAAATCACGGCTTCCGGCTAGAAAACCAAATACTTTCCCTGAAATCAATGGAGTTTTAGATATAAAAAGCCATACTTTGATATCGGTATCTTCAACAGATCCTTCAATAAACCGAAAGGAAAGATCGTTGATTACTTTTTCGCTCTCCTGGGTGATGGTAAGATAGTCTAACTGGTTTTTAAGATTATCGGTCGTTACAATACCGAAGGCTACATCCGGATCAGAGGGGTCCCCCTGCTGCCAACCGACGATTTCTTAGTTAGGAGGAGTGGTTTGCCAGTTTTGGGGAATGGAAAGGGTAACATTTCCAACCGTTTTGGTTTCCCAGTTAGTCACCTGAACACTGATTTTTTTAACTTCAAAAATATCACTTTTTCCGAGGAGAGTCATGCCATCGTTGGCAAACCCGCGAAACTGGAATTCTCCCTCTTCATCCACCGGTTTGAAAGTGAGAGACCCCTGGCTCAGTCCATTCAGGTATTGCCATTCCCGGTAATCCCGATCGGGTGCCCCGGATTTATACAGTCCAATCCAGTCTTTAGGATTCCCCGGACCGGAAGTGAATTCAACGATTATCGGCTCACCCGGACGAACTGGAATTGACTCAACCGTAATGAGGAATGCTGGGTTGCTTTCTTCAGCAAAAAGATTACCACTGAAAGAGAGTGCTAAGAATACCAACAAAACGCTGATAAACCATGCGGAAAAACGCGAAGAATAATACATTCATTTTCCCCCCTTTTGAGGAAAACATCCAGATTTATCGATAAAAATCGATACCGGAAAATTATATATGGTTCTATTCCTATTATACCGATTGATTTATAAAAAAACAGTAAAAAAATAACTCAATTTCTATTCATCCAATCCATCACTGGGATTCCAAAACAAGTCAGGGTAAACTGAATAAATTAGTGCCAGGCATCGATAATAAATCCGGTAATTTGACAATTTAACCACTCACCTGATAGATAACCGGTCGATAGCGGGGAGAAGGAGTAGGTATCCCTTCGGAAAGAGCGGCTTCGATCCAGGCTTTTTTGGCAATTTGAACCTCACGGAGAGCTTCCTCCAGTGTATGTCCAAATGCTGAGCACCCCTTTAAATCAGGAGGTTCTTCTCCCAAATAGTTGATCAATAATCCCAATAAAAATGGACACCGCTTGCTTTCTGGATAAAGTATTTGTATCAGCAAAACCCACCCAGAGGAGGCAAAGCGATGTCCCAGATACCGATTAATGCCTTCTTCAATTTTTGTCGAGTCAAGGTGGTGAAACCATCGTTGGACCAAGAGAAGAAAAGAGTGAACATCGCCATCCATCCCGATGAACACTACCACCTGGTCTGTCATCACTGTCAGCAACCTGCCAAGAGAATTCACTCCTATAACGATCGGATGGTGAGAGATCTTGATGGTATTGATGCCAAATAACTTAATAACTGAGTACCAGGCACCTATAACTTCATCCCATTGAAAAATCGCTTTCATTCAGCGAACTTGAACAATACATCAAAGAAATTTTATAAAAAATAGCATATTATTGAAAAGAGATGACACCAATTTTACCGATGTTTTTTAGAGTGGTTTTCCTACAGAGATGAAAATGAGATACCATCAGCCACCATAAAAATGAATTCCAGCGAGAT
>JAPLGF010000049.1:2635-6506 GCA_026390275.1 Candidatus Atribacteria bacterium | reverse complement strand
GCTCCCGGGAGACATTCTGGCTCAAACCTATGATTTAGAATATGGGAGTGCCACCTTGGAAATCCATCGTGATGCCATTCAGACCGGTCAGAAAATCGTGGTGATCGATGACCTTTTGGCCACCGGTGGAACGGCTCAGGCGGTCTGTAAAATGATTGAAGAACTGGGAGGAAGAATCCTGGGGTTGGCATTCGTGATCGAACTCGCCAGTTTTCATGGTCGGAAACTGCTCCCGGGTTACCCGGTGCACAGTCTCCTGCAATTATAGGGACGAAAGCTCCTCATGGGGGGGCGAGCATTAAAATCGGAAGCGAAGAAAATCTTACCCTGGATTCTCTCTTTACCAAAATCCAGCAGTACAATCCCAATTCCGACCGGGGATTGATCGAAAAAGCCTATCGTTTTTCACTCGAAGCCCATCAAGGTCAAAGCCGTCTTTCTGGAGAACCATATATCATCCATCCAGTGGCTGTGGCCCATATTGTCGCCGACCTCCGGATGGATGATAGTACTATTGCCGCTGCTCTCCTGCACGACGTTTTAGAAGACACTCCCGTGAAAGAACAGGTTCTGGAAAGCCAATTTGGCAAGGAAATTGTTCTTTTGGTTAAGGGGGCGACCAAACTCAATGTCGGTTTCCCTTTCAGTTCTAAAGAAGAAGAGCAGATTGAGAACTATCGGCGACTCTTCATTGCCATGGCAGAAGATATCCGGGTGATCATTATTAAGCTGGCCGACCGGTTGCACAATATGCGCACACTCAAATACCAGTACCGCGATAAAAAAGAAGTCATCGCCCGAGAAACACTGGAAATATTTGCTCCCATTGCCAATCGCTTAGGTATAGCCATGATCCAGACCGAGCTGGAGAACCTCAGCCTCTTTTTCCTCGATCCCGAGTCATTTTTAAGCATTCAGCGGGGAATCGAACGGATCAAGGATCAACGGGAGAAGCAGATACAGGAAGCGGAAATGAAACTGGTGAATCGTTTGAAACAGACCAACATTGATGCTGATATCCAGAGTCGATTTAAGAACATTTATAGTATTTACCTTAAAATCAACCGCCAAAATGTCAGTTTAGAAGATCTCCACGACCTGATAGCTCTGCGGGTCATCACCAAAACGGTGGAAGAATGCTATGCCATATTAGGACTGGTTCACTCCCTCTGGGTTCCCGTAGCCGGTCGTTTTAAGGACTATATTGCTCTTCCGAAATCCAACATGTATCAATCACTCCACACCACTGTGATCGGACCGGAAGGCAGCCCGATGGAAATTCAGATCCGCACTCGTGACATGCACCACGTTGCGGAATACGGTATCGCCGCCCACTGGCGGTATAAGGAAGGAAAGTCCGGAGATGTCGGTGATGCGTTCAATGACCGGATGGCCTGGCTCCGGCAGATCCTGGAATGGCAACAGGACCTCCGGACCACCCACGAATTTGTGGAAAGTCTCAAGATTGACCTTTTCGATGATGAGGTTTATGTTTTTACCCCCCGGGGAGATCTGAAAAAACTTCCCCGTGGTTCCAATCCTCTTGATTTTGCCTTTCTCATCCATACGGAAGTGGGAAATTCTTGTATTGGTGCCCGGGTGAACAAACAAATCGTTCCCTTAGATTACGAGCTGAAGAGCGGTGAAATCGTGGAAATCATCACCTCTCGTTCTTCCACCGGTCCCAGTATCGACTGGCTTCGTATTGCTAAAACCCCAGCGGCGCGCAACAAGATCCGTGCCTTTCTCCGAAAAAAGAATCGGGATGAAAACCGGGAGAAGGGGAAGAGCTACATGGAGAGGGAGTTGAAAAAATTCACTCTCACGACTGAAGAACAAACAGTGGTGAATTCCAATATCACTAAATTCATGGAGGCGAATAATTATAAGATTTTTGATGATCTCTATGTGAGTATTGGGGAAGGGCGGAATACCATCCGGCAATTTATCAATAAAGTGGTTCCCTATGACATTCGGAAGCGTTTTCAACGGAAGAATAAGGTTATTTCCCAGCACGTGTTATCAGGAACCGGGGAGGGGGTGATCATCCAGGGAGTGACTGGTCTGGCGGTGAAGCTGGCCCGGTGCTGTACTCCAGTTCTGGGCGATAAGATTATTGGTTTTGTCACTCTGGGGAAGGGGATCACCATTCATCGGCAGGATTGTCAGAACATGGAACGCCTCACTCAGAACGGAGATCGCCTGGTGGAAGCCGGGTGGGATGAAAGTTATGGTCAGTTGTATGAAGCTGGCCTGGTGGTGGAAGCACTGGATCGGCCTAAATTCTTGGCAGATGTCACCAATACGGTTGCCAATTTTGGGGTAGCGATCCGGTCTGTTCATGCCCATCTGATGGGGAATGATGCCCGGATTTATCTGGTTATTTCGGTAAAAAACAAAGAGGAGATGGAAAACCTGTTTCGTGAATTGAGAAAAGTACCAAACGTGAAACGCGTTCGACGGGGAGGAGTCTTCGGACTGCGATGAGAGCTCTTATTCAACGAGTAAAGCATGCCCGGGTCAGGATCGAAGATGATGTTAGCGGAGAAATCGACGGGGGTTTGCTGGTTTTTTTGGGAGTGGGGAAGGATGACACCCTTTCCGATGTGGACTTGATAGTGCGAAAAGTTTCCTTTTTACGAATTTTCGATGATGAGAAGGGGAAGATGAATCGAAATCTTTTCGATGTCCGGGGAAAAATCCTTTTGGTTTCCCAATTTACCCTTTATGGTAACTGTCGGCGGGGGTTACGTCCCAGTTATGATCAGGCGGCAGATCCCACCGAGGCCGAGCATCTTTACCGGGAGGTGGCAACCGGTCTGAAAAATCAGGGAGTCGAGGTGGAAGAAGGGATATTTGGAGCCGTGATGCAGGTGGATTTGTGTAATGATGGGCCAGTAACCATCTGGCTCGATAGCAAAGAAAGGAGAAACGGTTGATGAATACGCTCCAGATCAAGATCTACCCGTTGGGAGACCTGAAAACCAATTGTTATCTAGTATCGAATGAAAAAGAAGCGGTTTTGATTGATCCGGCAGCTCCTTCTCCTGTCATTTGCGAAGATCTGAATCAGGATGGTCTCCATTTAAACTTCATCATCAATACCCATGGTCATATCGATCATATCGGTGGGAACACCTTCTTTAAGACTCGCTTTCCCACTGCCCGGATCGTGATTTATGAAACCGAGATTCTTTTCCTCACCAATGCGGACATGAATCTCTCGAATGAACTTTTCCGACCGTACACCTCTCCGGAACCAGATGTCTTCATTCGGGGAGAGAAACACACATTTGATCTTTGGGAAGAAGAGGTTCTTTTCCTGCATACTCCCGGTCACACCCCCGGAAGCTTGTGCCTGTATATTCCCAGTCAACAATGGCTTTTTTCTGGTGATACCCTCTTCGCCGGTTCCATCGGACGGACCGATCTTCCCGGTGGTTCTTTCCATGAAATTATTAGGTCCTTGCGGTTCATCATGCGGACATTTCACGATCCGGTACGGGTCTTCCCCGGTCATGGGCCAGAAACCACTATCGGGGAGGAAAGAAAAACCAATCCCTATGTGATTGAATACCTCGGCGAAAAATAGGGACCGGTTTTGATGGGCTAAATGGTTTTAATAAGGGCAAGATATTCCTGGATGATTGCTTCTGCCCGTTCCCGCACCCGTGATTCGGCGAAAACCCGCAGGAGGGGTTCGGTTCCGGAAGGTCGGATCAGGAGCCAGCTTCCGTCCTGGTAGGTCACTTTAAATCCATCCACTGTCACCCGGTTCTTTTCTTGCGCGGTCACCCGGTCGATCTCTTCCAGAATGCGTTTTTTCTTGACGGGATCGACTGTTATTTTCATCTTGATCTGGGTATAATGG
>JAPLGF010000049.1:0-2595 GCA_026390275.1 Candidatus Atribacteria bacterium | reverse complement strand
CACCACCAAATCACCCACCGCGGTGGCAATGAATTCCCGGTTGGTTTCCCGGGCGATCTCCTGAAGCATACTGCTAGTAGCCACGGTGGTGACGATCGGGCCGGGAACATTCCGGTGGGCGAGTTCCTTCGCCACCAGACTCACGCTGTAATCCCCGGGAACAAATTCTCCCCGGGAACGAATGACGATCAGCCGATCCCCATCTCCATCCTGGGCAAATCCGAGATCAAAATCATGAGAATACTTCATCAGGGTGGTGATATCGAATAAATTATCTGGAATCGGCTCCGGATTCCGGCCGGGGAAACGTCCGTCGGGATGAGCATTGAGACTCACTACCCGGCAACCGAGATCGCTCAAAAGGAGAGGAGTAATCAGAGAAGGAGCACCATTTGCACAATCAATCACCACCCGAAACCGGCATTTTTGGATGAGAGGGACATTCACTTTTTGCAGAATGGCCTCGATGTAATCGGTATTAATATCCCTCTTGATGGTATGTTGTGGTACATCACTCCAGGGAACGCGATGAAAATCACCCTGAAAAAAATACTGTTCCACATACTGTTCATTCTCCCGATCCAATCCTTTCCCACTCTTTTCCATGAATTTGATCCCGTTCCATTGGGGGGGATTGTGACTGGCGGTGATAATGGCTCCCCAATGGTTCCACTGGCGGCAGGCCCACTGGAGAGAAGGGGTTGCCGTGATCCCCAGTTCGATCACCGGGCAACCGCAGGAAAGAAAACCAGAAATACAGGCATCGTAGAGCATTTCGCTGTGTTTCCGTGCATCTCGGCCGACAACCACGGTATCTCCTTTAATAAATGTGCCAAAACTGAGAGCCAGTTTCAAAGCCATTTCCGGGGTGAGTTCTTCATTGACAATCCGGCGTATTCCAAATGTTCCAAAAAGCTGACCCATATCTATCCTCCTTTTATCTTTTCTGGGGTGGAAAGACAATTTTTCATTCTGAAATGCTAACCCGATTCAGATCAACTATAATTATACCCGGAGAATAGAAAAGAGGAGGCATGGAATGGGAGAAGAACTGGATGCCATATCTCAAATCAGTGAATTGATTATTTCGGATCTCTATTTTGAAGATGTTTTGCGACTGATGGTGAATATTACTGCTCAGGTCATGAAGTCCAATATTTGTTCTTTGATGTTACTGGATGATAAGAAGAAAGTTTTGGAGATAAAAGCAACCCAATCGGTCAGTGAAGCCTATAATAAAAAACCTCCCATTAAAGTGGGGGATGGTATCGCCGGGTTGGTGGCATTGGAAGGAAAACCGATCCTGGTCTGGGACGTGAAAAGCGATCCCCGTTACATGAACAAGGATATTGCCGAGAAAGAGGGTTTGTGCTCCTTAGTGAGCCTTCCATTAATGGTTAAAGGAAAAATCGTTGGAGTCCTCAATCTTTACACTTCGGAACCACGAGAATTTTCCGAAGCCGAAATCAAAACCCTCACCACCATCGCCAATCAGGCCGCAGCAGTCATCGAGAATTATCGGCTCCTGATGGAAAGTGAGTTTATCAAAGAAGAACTGAATTCCCGTAAGAAGATTGAACGAGCCAAGGGATATCTCATGAATGAATTCGGTATCAACGAAGAAGAAGCCTATAGACGCATTCAGCGGTATAGCATGAACAAACAGAAGAGTATGAAGGACGTGGCGGAAGCCATCATTTTGGCCTGGGAGATGAAAAAGAAGCTCTAATATTTACCGTTGCTTTCGGGGAGAGAAGACTGAAGCCAGGATAAAGAGCCCACCGGCAGTGAGGACGATCGTTGCCCCCGAAGGGGTATCGAAAAGATAGGAGAGAAAGAGACCGCCCAGACACGAACCCACTCCTAAAACTACCGCTAGAATCATGGCTTTCGAGAGACGGTCCGTGAGTTGCAGAGCGGTGGCCGACGGGATGACCAGAAGGGCCGAGACCAGGACGATTCCCACTACCTTGATGGAGATGACCACGGTTAAAGCGATGAGAGCAATCAGGAGGTAGTAGAGCGGTGTTACCGGTATTCCGCTCACCTCCGCCATTTCGCTGTCCAGTACCAGGAAGAGAAGTTCTTTATAATAGTAGAAGATGAAAAAGAGCACCACTCCCTCCACCAGGATGGTCATAAAAAGGTCGGTGGAGGTGACTGCTAAGATGTTTCCAAAAAGATACCCAAAGAGATCGACGTTAGATCCTTTCATGAGACCAATGAGGAGAATGCCAAACGCCATGGTACTGGCAAAAAAGATCCCAATGGCAGTGTCTTCCTTCATCGAGCTTTTCTTCGAAATGACAGCAATCCCGAGTCCGGAACAGATGCAGAAAAAAATCGAGGTGAGAACTGGATCGATTTTCAGAAGATAGCCCAGTGCCACCCCTCCAAAAGCCGCATGGGAGATTCCCGCCCCCATGAAGGAGAGTCCGCGGAGGACTACATAGATCCCCACCACTGCACACAGAGAACCGATCAATATTCCGACCAGCAGCGCTCGTTGCATGAAAGCGTATCCGAAGATATCCAGGGGAAGACACTCCTTTCCTGTTTTTTTTAATCTTATGCCGTAGGCTGGTTTTTTAGGGT
>JAPLGF010000070.1 GCA_026390275.1 Candidatus Atribacteria bacterium | reverse complement strand
TCTGGTGGTTACCATTGGAAAAGAGACCTATTTCGGTTCTTTAGCCAGCAGCATTGCTGAAAAACGGTCCCTGACCAATTTTGAAAAAGGGATAAACGGTTTCACGTATTTGATGATTTCCTTCATGCTGGCCTTGACTCCGCTGGTTTTCCTTTTCAATGGTTTGAGTAAGGGAAACTGGTTGGAAGCATTTCTTTTTGCATTGGCGGTTGCCGTGGGTCTCACTCCGGAGATGCTCCCCATGATCGTTACCGTGAATCTTTCAAAGGGTGCTCTGGTCATGTCCCGTAAAAAAGTGATTGTAAAACAACTCAACTCCATCCAGAACCTTGGCGCCATCGATGTTCTTTGTACCGACAAAACCGGTACCATCACTCAGGGAAAAATCGTTTTGGAAAAACATCTCGATATCAATGGGAATGAAGATGAACGAATTCTGGATTTTGCCTATCTGAACAGTTATTATCAAACCGGTCTTAAAAACTTGATGGATATTGCCGTACTCAATCATGTGGACCTGGAAAAACAACTCATCATCGAGAAACATTTCCGGAAGGTAGACGAGATTCCCTTCGATTTTGTTCGGCGACGAATGTCGGTGGTGGTGGAAGATGCCGAAAATCAACATATCCTGATCTGCAAGGGGGCGGTGGAAGAAATAATCGGTCTCTGTTCCCAGGTGGAAGTGGATCAAAAAATTCTTCCCTGGAAAACAGAATACCATGCCGGGATGAGTACATTAGTGAACAGCCTCAACGCCGATGGCTTCCGCGTCATTGCCTTAGGATACAAGGAGGTCACCAATGAAAACGATAATCCCACCTACTCCGTTCGGGATGAGTGTAATCTCATCTTGCTGGGCTTTTTAGCCTTTTTAGATCCACCCAAAGACAGTGCTTCCGAAGCATTGAAAAAGCTCCAGAAACACAATGTGGCGGTGAAAATTCTCACCGGAGACAACGATTTGGTCACCACCAGTATCTCCCGTCAGGTGGGTCTTTCTGTTGATAGAGTCCTTCTGGGTTTCACCATTGAAGAAATGTCGGATGAAAAACTGGCAGAGCTGGTGGAAGAAACCAATATCTTTGCCAAACTTTCCCCAATTCACAAGGAACGAATCATCCATGCGCTGCAGAAAAAAGGTCATGTGGTGGGGTTTTTAGGCGATGGAATCAACGATGCACCGGCTTTAAAAGCAGCGGACGTGGGGATTTCAGTGGATACCGCGGTGGATATCGCCAAAGAATCCTCGAACATCATTCTTCTGGAAAACAGCCTTCTGGTTCTGGAAGAGGGCATTATGGAAGGTCGCCGGGTCTTTGGAAACATTGTCAAATACATCAAAATGGCTGCCAGTTCCAATTTCGGAAATATGTTCAGTGTTCTGGGAGCCAGTATTTTCCTACCTTTCGTTCCCATGCTTCCCCTCCAGGTGCTCACCAATAACCTGTTGTATGATTTTTCCCAGACCACCATTCCCATCGATGAGGTGGATAGTGAATGGCTGTCCAAACCCCGGAAGTGGGAAATCAGCGAAATCCGACGCTTCATTCTGTACATCGGCCCGATCAGTTCCATCTTTGACTATCTGACCTACTTCATGATGCTTTTTGTCTTCAATTGCTGGAACAATCCGGTTCTCTTTCATACTGGCTGGTTCGTGGAATCACTTTTCACTCAAACTCTGATCATTCACATTATTCGAACCAACAAGATTCCCTTTATTCAGAGCCGGGCAAGTACCCCTCTTCTCTTCACCTCTTTAACTATCGTTGCCTTCGGGGCCTGGTTGCCGGCTTCCCCCTTAGCCGACACCCTCGGTTTTACCAGGCTTCCCGGTCTCTATTGGGTTCTTCTCACGCTGATGCTGGCCGGTTACATTACTTTGACCCAGTTCGTGAAGACCTGGTTCAACCGGAAGTTCAATTATTGATTCACTGCGAAAAATGTTAAGCTACATCGGTGCTTTCCGAGGGATTTTTATTTCTTCAAGATCGGGATAACGACTTCGGTAATGAGATCCTCGGGCTTGGTGTTTTGGGGATCGTTTAAGTAGATTTCCCGGGTAGGATACCCGGTTTTATACCCATTCTGTGCAATCCAGGCGAAAATGGTATCGTAGACTTTATTGAATTCCTCGTACGGCCCAACATACTTCACCATGGCAGCAGTAATGGCAGGAAGGGTGGAATTGGCGATAGATTTGTCACTCACGGGCCAGGCGACTTCAGTGTCCACTTCCTTCATGGGCTTGGTAAAATCTATTCCTTCCCAATAATACAACAGAATGGGGGGACCAGATGGTTTTCCTCCTTTTTGGTTTAATTCCGCCCACGAGGAATTCATCAGTTTCGCGATTCCCTTGGCAAAGTCGGTGATAATCATCCGTTTGGAAAAAACCAGAATTTCTGGGTAATTCACCACCTGAACAGTCAATTCTTTTTTTGCATCCTCCATTTGACTCGCCCCCTGTTCTTCACCGTAAGCAGGTAAGATTTGGATCAATGTAAAAATAGCACAGAGGATAAAAAGAATAAGAATGGTTACTTTCATAGTTCCCTCCTTCGCCAGCGCGAATCCTTTCCTTAAAGGAAGGTAATCGCTTATTGGTGTGGTGTTTTTTGATTGCTTCATTATAATACAGAGACGCTACCCCGAAAATAATGTGGAGTTGTTGAATGGGAAAAGATGCAGGGAAAGGGAAGCTTTTTACAACTGATGGTTTACTATGCTTTGCACCTGATCATGAATAGGGTGGTCGGTGAAGGGATTACGGCATTCGCGATACACGTTTTTAACCGCATTCACCAGTTCTTCGGGTATTACGAGATCTGGCACTTCCCGGATATAGAGGGCGTTTTTGAAAAGCTCATTGGCTATTTCATAGATGAGAACCTGGGAGGAGGTGTAAGCATTGGCTTCCCCGGCATCGTTTGATTTTCCTGGTTCCACACAAAAACTTGCTTTAATGGTGAGCCCATCCCGAACCGCTTCCAGGATATAGCACGAACTACTCAGGCCACTTACACTCCATTCACCATTTTCATCCGTTTTGGTTTGCACGAGATCCCCCCCCTCTCCCTGTAAAACGATCTGTGCCTGGGAAAACGGTACAGAATCTGTATTTTGGGATGTTTTAGTTTGAGTAAAACAGGAAGCAGGAATGGTTACTTTTCCACAGCAGGATGTAGGGGGGGAGGGATTTCCGAAAAAAGCATTCTGATTGCATCCCGTTAGAAAAAAAAGCGATGAACTCAGCAATAGATAAAAAAGAAAATGGATCATTTTTTTCACTTTGTCGTTTTCCTCCCCATATGACACTACTCTACGAGATAACTGCCGGAAGGGCTATAGGAAAGAAGTACTATTTCCCTGCTCGGGAAGAACTATTTCCTAAAAGAACTGGTGTTCCTCCCGAGGTATAAATTGTAGTTATTTTGTAGGATGTGCTTTCAGATACTGATAGACCACACAGGAATCGAGTTGTTTTTGGATTTTTTGTCGCATCTCTTTTTTATCATTTAACTGGTAATGAACGTCGTAAAAAGACCAACCCTTCTTTTCTTCTCCGGCATAGAGGTAAGGGAGGAGGACGTTCATGACCGCCGAGAGATACTCTCCGGTGGAATCCTCATAGGACGAGGAATTCACGTTTTTGAGGAACGACTCAGCGTGGGAGATATCCTTTCCGATATCTTTTAAAAGGACGGAAGCAAACCGATTGTTAGCGGGGACATACTTGCCGGTTGAGACATCGTACTGGAAGACCACAGCGGGAAGGGGCGAAAGGTAATGGGGTAGTCGATCGAAGTAATCGAAGGTAAGGAGGGTCTGCAAAAATTCATATTTTCCGTCTTTGTTGTAATCATCAGGAATCATGCCATATCCGACGGGATAATCGGAACTGGTATAAATAATACTAAATTTCGGGGAAAAATCCATGATCCAGTCGGTCCAAAACCCCTGATCAAAACGGGCGATGATATTTCCGTCTTTTTTCAGGATTGCATCCCAGGCCTCAGTATCTTTTTCGCTTTGGACTTTGGTTATTTCATATCCCTGGTACGAGAGCGACTGTCCCTTGACGAATACATCGTTTAATGACTCCTGTGCTATGACAAAAAGAGAAATATTACAGCACAAAATGAGAGAGAGAAGAAATGGAATACTGCACCTCAAAATCTTTGGCATGGGAAAATCCCTCCTTTTTTTCTTATTGTTTTGGGAGTTGGGGTACAAACAAAATTGTCGCAACAAATGGGATGACCATTACTTTTGTACCTGGGGACGGCTGATAAATGAAACCAGGCCCCATCCCCGACTGTACAGTCCAGGAAGTTCCACCGGGAGATGGCCATTTGGTAGGATTTCTCCCCGGAGAAATTTTCCCAGGGCTTCAATGCTGACCGGACGGTCGCCATAGGTGGCAAGATAGGTACTCACCTGAGGAGCTTTCAAAAGATCATAGGGAGAACGCATGGCGATAAGAACCACATGTTTTCCGGGCAAGTTCCGGATCAGGTCCTGCCAGGCCGGGTACCGGATCAGATCATAACTACCGATGACCACGGTGTCTGATTGACGGCAGGCCTCAACCATACGCGAGACATCTTCTGGGGTGGCCTCCAGAGGAAGAAGGTGAGCCTGCAAAAAAGGACAGGCAGCAAGGAGCGGAGTTAATCGGTCCTGAAAATCAGAGGGCCAGATGAAGGGGATGATTTCTTTCCCGGAGAAGGGGAGGATTCCAGGATCATCTTTTACCAGGGTGATGCTTTTCTCTGCTACTTCCCGGGCTATCTGGACAGATTGAGCAGCAGCCAGCTGTGAGAACTGGGATTTTTTCGGAAAGGGATTATCACAAACTTCATATTTTATCTTGATCGTGAGAACTCGCCAGACGGCTTCATCGAGACGTTGCACCGAGATACGACCGGTTTGAATGGCCTTTTGAAGAGCATGGAATACTTTTTTCTGTTCTCCTGGTTCATGTCC
>JAPLGF010000185.1 GCA_026390275.1 Candidatus Atribacteria bacterium | reverse complement strand
GTCCATGGTGAATTCCTGGGGTTTATTGTCCGTATAGCTGGGAAGAGTGAGGAAAAGAATCATCGGCATCCACCAGACTTTGCCGGCACTGTAGGTTAAGGTATTGATTCCGGTTCCCTGCAATTTATCATGAATAGACTGGATGTCGTCCCAGGATTTGGGTTGAGGCAGGCCATATTTTTCGAATATCGCATCGTTCGTATATATACCACAGACGGTCATTCCGATACTTGGTACCATGAGAGTTTGATCATTACTGGTAACGGCGGCAACTGCGGAAGGGAAGAACCGATCTCCAAATTCGTACCATTTTTTCATATCTTCAATCAGTCCGTCACGTTGATAAGCCCGGACAAATTGGCCATCAATTTCCAGGATATCAATCGGGTTTCCTCCAGCGATAGCTGTTCGAACCATTTCATCGTATCTGATCCGTTCTGCGGCAAAATGTTCAACAGTGATATTGGGGTTTTCTTTCTGGAATTTTTCGATGAGAGGCTTAACCCAGGTTTCTTCATCCGTTCGGATGGAATAAAATGCTAATTTTACTTTATCTTGTGCTCCAGCATTCATGGTCAATACGATACCGAGAACAAAAAACACCAATAACGATAATATCAACGTTTTCTTCATGTTTTCCCTCCTCAAATTAAGATTTGGATTGAAAGAAAACCAATAAGCGAAACTGGTATTGATCCTTTACGCCTCCTTTCTTAGATAATTTCTAACATGATTCCCGAATTACCAAAGAGGTACTGAGCATAATATTTTGCTTTTCTGATGGACCTTCATGGAGCATTCTTTGAAGAAGTAATTGTGCGGAGGTGGCGCCGATTTGGTAAATTGGTTGGGAAATAGCCGTCAAAGGGGGAGTTAGAGCTTCCACCCATACTAGATCATCAAAACCCACAATTGAGACATCACGGGGAATCTTTTTTTTCATTTTGTTGAGGGCAATGTAAATCCCAATTGTGGAGAGATTCCCAGCAGAAAAAACAGCAGTTGGTGGCGTTGCGAGTGAGAACACATTCAAAGTGTCTTGTTCATAATCTTCAATGGTAAATCCACCCATCTTTATATAATCCTGATTTGTTACAATTCCATGTGTATCGAGGGCTTCTGTGTATCCCCGGAAACGTTCACCGATCGTGAAAATATTTTTGTTTCCCCCAATAATGGCAATTCGTTGATGGCTGGATTGAATGAGTTTTTCAGTGGCGATGAAGGCTCCATGAAAGTTGTCTACAACCACTGAATCAGTCTCCACATTTCTTACCACCCGGTCCACACAAACGATGGGAATATTCCTGGCTTCAAATGTCTTGAGAAAGGAGATATCCGGACCGGTTGGTACAATAATAAGACCATCGATACGTTTTTCCAGAAGGATACGAAGAAACCGTTCTTCCTTGGTTGGATTTTCATCAGTGTTACACAGTATCATGCTAAAATTTGACTTATTGATAGTATTTTCAATACCTCGCAGTAGAGTTGGATAAAAGGGGTTTGATATATCAGTGAGAACCAGTCCAATGACGTTGGTTCTTTTATTGACAATTGCTCTGGCATTCTCATTAGGAAAATAATTAAGGGACTTAATGGTTTCCAACACTTTCTCTCTTACTTTGGGGCTGACTTTGGAATTCCCATGGATGACACGTGAGACAGTTGTTGCTGAAACTTTTGAATTTTTTGCCACGTCTTTGATTGTAATACTTTTCATAAAATCACCGTTTCTGAATGGTTTAACGTTTTCATAATATAAAACTATTCTGCTGTTGTCAAAGTATGGTTTGAAAAAAAAGGGATTGATAATACGGAAAATTTATGTAACCTATATTTATATTACGCAATCATAATTGATAAAAAAATTCTTTAATAAACCCTATCAATAGGAATAGAAAGATTATTTAAAAAAATAATATGATATCCTACCCTGAAAATGATATTGAGTTGTGGAGTTGGGTTAAGACCGTGAATCGTGAGTCGTGAGTCGTGAATAGTTTAAAATTTTTTGAGTTGTTGAGTTGGAAAAGATATTCACCTATACCTTAAAATGACCATCCTCAAGGAATCCCTTCCCTTCTTTTTTCCCCTCTCCCCGTTTTGTTGAAGGAGAGGGTGGGGTGAGGGGGATATTTTTATCCCTTGATGGTACCAGCATGCTGGCATGGTTGTCTACCAGGAAAAACCAGCCTACGGAGTAAGATTAATAATAGGGTAAAGAAATTATCCAGTCCCTCCATTCCCCAGACGTAGGATAAACGGTGAATCTTGAGAATAGAATGGGGAGAAAAAAATTGCAGGAGCAAATCTAACTGCTCCTGCAATGAGAATCATATCTTGATCACGCAGTTATTTTCAATCAGGCCGGGTATCTCCGTTCCGGTTCTCGGATTTTCCCGTTGTTTCCGATTTCGTAAACTGTGCCCAGGGCTTTTTCCGTATCGAGATAATAGAACTCATCCTCATCGAATTTCCCACTCTGGATGACTTCCACTCCATTTTTCTTGAATTCTTCCAGGGCTTTCTGACAGTCTTTATAGTAGAGTTTGATATGGTGCAATCCTTCACCATTTTTCTCTAAGAATTCGTCATATACACTCCGTCCGGTAAGGGGTTGCATTAGCTCAATCTGGACATTGCCCACCCAGGCACATGCTAATCGGTAGGTGTGGTTCGACGGTTTTCCCCGAACCATGGAATCTCTCACATCCGGGGGAGCGAAAGTGTATATCTCCCAGGGACCGATTTTAAATACTTCCCAAAAGTATTTCATGGCTGCGTCGAGATCTTTAACGACATGGGCGACTTGAATGATATCTCCGTCTTTCATGGTAATAACCTCCTTTATGGATTGGATAATATCTCAAGATGTTTTCAGGGTTTTACGATGACTTTTTGCTCTTTCGTTGAAGAAATTGATAGCGATGACCAAGATGATAATAAAACCCCACATCGCTCGGATAAAAAAAGGATCCATCCGTAAAAGGTTGACACCACTGGAAACAACCTGCAAGATGACGACCGAGGTAACGAGGCCAGAAACCTTGCCGAAACCGCCATATGCGTCGACTCCCCCCAGGAAACAAGCCAGGATCGCCACCAGGAGATAGGATTCGGCATAGTTGGCCTTGACCGAGTTGAGCTGGCCGATCATGATGAAAGCGGTGATGGCAGCGAAAAGAGAAGAAAACATGTACTCCCTCAGGATAACAGAACGAGTGTCGATGGTGGAATATTTGGCAGCCGTATAATTCGATCCCAGCAGGTAAAGGCTGTATCCGAAGACGGTTTTGTTGAGTACGATGGTGAGTAATATGATGAAGATGAGAAAGATGATAAAGGGGATTGGTACCCCTAAAAATAATCCGTTCCCAATAGTGATGAGGAAAGGAGGAAAACCGGTGAGAGTGTATCCTCTGGTCAGGACGATATTCACGCCGGTGAGGAGGGTCATGGTTCCCAGAGTAGCCAAAATATCAGGTACTCGCAGGTAACCTATCAAAAAACCCGCCAAGGCTCCAATTCCCAGGGCAGCGACAGCTCCCATGCACATGGCAATGATTGATATAAAGACCGATGCTTCGGTGGGTTGGCCTCCCGTGAGAGCTTTCAAAGTGAGTGCTGTAATGATACCCGTGAAGTTCGCGGTAGCGATGATTCCTAAATTAATACCCCCACTCAGCATGGTGACCATCATACCCATGGAGAGAAAAGCCAGGAGGGGAAGCTGGTAAGTGATGGATCGGAGGTTAGCAACAGTTGGAAAACGCGAGGGATTCAAGATCGCCATGACCACAATGATGATCATTAAAATGAGGAACAGGGAATAATTGGGGATGTTTTTCCTCATGCCTTTTCTCCCTCCGCTTCCTCGACGTGGATTCGAATTCGTGCCTTTTCCTGGCGGAAACGCTGAATAGCGCTGGTGGTGATGCTGATGACAATCACGGTTCCCACAAAGACACCGTACCAGTAGGAGGAGATTTTTAACAGGGTCAATCCGTTATTCATGATGGCGAAGAGCATGATGCCCAGGAAGGTCCCGATGATGGTTCCACCTCCTCCGAATACACTGGCACCACCCAGGAAGACAGCGGCAATCACGTTAAGTTCCTGCCCGACGATAATGTTGGGTATGGCAGATTGGACAATGGTAGCATGGACGACAGCGGCGATTCCAGAGAGAAGTCCGATGAAACTGAACACGAAAAGCTTGGTCCGGTAGATATTGATACCGACTCGTTCCGCAGCAATTTCGTTCCCACCCACCGCATATATATTTCTGCCGATACTGGTGTATTTCAGGATAATCCATCCCAGAATGAGTACCAGGATCCAGATGAGGGGCGTAAGGGTAAAACCATACGCTGCTCCATCCGGGTTGATGAGGGTTCCTAATTTGATACTGGCAAAATTACGGAACATGGGGTGGACAACGAAAATAACCTCACCTTTGGAGAAAACATACAGGAGGCCGAAGTACACATTTAATGTCGCGATGGTTACGATGACAGTGGGAACTTTAAAGAAGTGAACCATGAAACCATTAAAACTGCCCATCAAAGCTCCCAGGGCACAGGCGATGAGAAAAGCATAGAAAATGTTCCCTCCCCATTTGAGGGTGATGATAACTACGACATATTCCACTACCTGGGCGATGGCAGTAAAGGAGACGTCAGGTGTCCCACCCAGAATGAGGACAAACAGGACTCCTACGGCCATGATTCCGAGCACTGAGAAACTTTTCATGAGATCAAAAAGGTTTTCCGCAGTGAGAAAACGAGGATTTAATATGGTTATAACGGTACTCAAAATGACGATGACCACCGCTAAATAAAATTCAGTTTGTTTAAAGAGTTTATTCATGGGAGTGGAATATCTCTTTCAATCATCTCAAATTTTTACTCGGGCTTCACTCATCTCGACCCGTTTTTGAATTTGCTGTTCAGTGACATCTACGGTATTGATTTCTTCGATAATGCGGCCGTTACGCATGATAGCGATTCGGGTGCAATTATTCACCACTTCCGATATTTCGTCAGAAATCAAGATGATACCAACTCCTTTTTCTGCCATTTTGCGGATGATCTTGTGAATGCTGCTTTTAGCGGCAATATCAATCCCGACCGTTGGACCGTCGAGAATTAAAATCTTGGGTTGAGCGGCCAACCACTTGGCAATCACCACCCGTTGTTGATTTCCTCCGGAAAGGGTTTGGACTGCAATATTGGGACTCGCGACCTTAATATCCAATTCGTTTACCCAATTATCCACGGAAATATCCCATTTATTGGAGTCGATTAATTTTAACTTTCCCAGGAGTTGTTTAATAATGACTGTGACGATATTTTCGGCGATCGATTTTTTCATTACCAGACCCTGGACCAGACGGTTTTCTGGGACGTATCCAATCCCGGCATCAACCGCGTCTTTTACTGATCGGATATGGACTTCCTTCCCTTCAACCAAAATTTTCCCGCTGTCTGCCTGATACATTCCGAAAAGAGCAAGCGCCAGCTCGGTCCTTCCTGAACCAAGTAATCCGGTAATCCCATAAATTTCTCCCTGGTGTAAAATAAATGATATGTCTTTAAAGTTATTCTTCTTGGAAAGATGCTGTACTTCAAAAAGTTTTTGTTCTGGTATGATTTGTTTTTCATAGCGGGTA
>JAPLGF010000087.1 GCA_026390275.1 Candidatus Atribacteria bacterium | reverse complement strand
TAATTTAGGGGAGTGGGGATGCCGGTACCCTCCAGCGTCCCCACGACTGAATAAGGATGGACTTGACTCATGTTTTCAAAAGCAAAGTTCAAGGAAAATCTTTGGGGATATCTCTTCATCATGCCCTGGCTTATCGGATTCATCCTGCTCTGGGGAGGTCCGGTCGTCAGTTCATTTATCATCAGTCTCTACCGTTGGTCAATCCTCGACCCCCCCAAATGGCTCGGAACGAAAAACTATGAGAGGCTCTTGACCGATCAGCTTTTCTGGCAATCTTTAAAAGTGACCGGGATTTATATCATCGTGGTGGTTCCAGGCCTGCTCTTTTTGAGTTTGTTTTCCGCGATGCTTTTAAACCAAAAACTCCGCGGAGTGCGGCTCTTTCGAACCATCTATTACACTCCGGTGGTGGTTTCCGGTGTGGTATTGGCGGTCGCCTGGCTCTGGCTTCTCAGCCCCGATTATGGATTCGTGAACTACTTCCTCCGAACAGTCTTTGGCATAGAAGGACCCCGCTGGTTGAACAGTTCTTTCTGGGCACTCCCCTCGGTGATTGTGGTGAGTTTGTGGCGAATTGGAACCACCATGGTCATATTTCTTGCCGGTTTACAGGAAATTCCCTCGCAACTCTACGAAGTGGCTGATATTGACGGCGCCAAGCCTCTCGCCAAATTTCGATATATCACCCTGCCCATGCTTTCTCCGGTTATCCTTTTTAACGTGTTTATGCTAATCATTGAATCTTTCCAAGTCTTTACGCCGGTCTATGTGATGACCGAGGGGGGACCGCATTATTCGACCCTGATGTATGTTCTGTACCTGTATAATAATGCCTTTGTCTTTTTAAAAATGGGGTACGCTTCTGCCTTGGCCTGGGTCTTTTTTATGATCATGCTGGTATTCTCCGTTATATTGCTTAAATCATCCGGCCGGTGGGTGTTCTATCAAGGAGGAGAAAAATAACATGGGACATTCGATACCGCAGATCCAAAAAAAGCATTCGAATTTCTCCCCGATACGAATTGTCCTGTATGTTATCATGATCGCCGGGGGCGTGATTCTCATTTTTCCCATCATATGGATGCTGATGACTGCCCTGAAAGGTTCCGAAAGCCTGGCCGCCTATCCACCCCAGCTCTTTCCCTGGCCGGTTATGTGGAGGAATTTCATAGATGCTCTGAAGGTTCTCCCTTTTGCGACCTTCTATAAAAACTCTCTGATTGTCACCATCAGCTGCATGATTGGGGATGTTCTGACTTCGGCTCTGGTTGCTTATGGGTTCAGTCGATTCAAATTTTATGGCCGGGATATTTTCTTTATTCTGGTTCTGTCGACCATGCTTCTTCCTCTTCAGGTGACCATCGTTCCCCGATTCATTCTTTTTCGGAGGTTTGGATGGGTGGATAACTTCTGGCCGATTATTGTTCCGGCTTTTCTGGGGGGAAGCGGTTTTTATATTTTTCTGCTCCGGCAATTTTTTTTAGGGATTCCCAATGAAATTGCCGATGCCGCCAAGATCGATGGGTGCGGACCATTTGGGATTTTTTGGAGATTATATCTTCCTTTATCCAAACCGGCTTTGGCAACGATCGCTATATTTTCATTTATGTACAATTGGAATGATTTCTTCGTACCTCTGGTGTTTCTCAACTCCAAGGAGAAATATACGGTGCAGCTGGGATTAAATCTTTTTATGGATCAATATAATGTCGATTGGAGCTACCTGATGGCAAACGCCATTATGGCAACTCTTCCCTGTTTTATCATTTTCTTCTTTGCCCAGCGGTTTTTCATCCAGGGGATTTCTATGACCGGCGTGAAGGAGTAGGGGAGGGTTTATAAGATAAAACGAGAGGAGAATGAGAAAAACCATGGATAATATAAAAAAATGGATCTGGGTGTGTTGCCAACACCCGATGCCGCTCCTGGTTCAAGATCGAGGCGTTCCAGATGTGCTGGAAAGAATCCCGCCCTGGGGAGACCCGGATTTATCCAGCTATATCAATAAATTTAAGGAAGTATTTGATTCTTTGGAAAAATACCCGAATTTTCGAATTGATTTCGAAATTTCGGGAAGAGAGCTCGAAGACGTTGCCGAAAGTGACCCAGCGCTCATTTCAAGAATGAAGGACCTTATACAGGCCGGGAAACTGGGCTTTGTCGGTGGAGATTATTCCCAATCTCATTGTCATGTCTATGGAGCCGAGTCGAGCCTGCGACAGATCACCCTGGGAAAAGAGGTTTTTCGAAAGCTGTTGGATTATGAAGTCGATATCTTTTTTCATCAGGAAACCGGCCTGCACGACCAGCTTCCCCAACTTCTCCGGGCGTGGGGATATTCGATCGCGGTCCCGCCGCGGTTTCCTTATGTGGTTCGCTTTATAGAAAATGAATCACCGGAAATAACCGTTCATTACGGGGTGATCGAATATGTCAATGGAGAAGATTTCACCTTATGGAAAGGGTTGGATGGTACTACCATACCGCTCTTTCTATCTATGCCGGCTCCCAGTGAATCGAAAGAAATTTACGATGTTTTCGACCGTTATAGCCGTCCCGGATCAAGAAAAAGAAAAACCAACGGAGTTTCTCCCTTTGAATCGTTCATGGAGAGAGAAAAACAGAAAGACCCGGTTCAGGTTCCAACTCTCCTGATCGAAAATCCAGATATGAAGAGATTGGATGAAGAGTATTATCGGGAGAGAGATAAAACCGGAGAATTTTCCTTGCTCGGTCCCGCTCTTTTCCATCGTCTCAAATCGTCTTCGATCACTTCGTCGGCGCAACTCTATACCTACTGGTCATACATTGAGGGAGTTTGGGCTGAAGAGATGTCGAGGAAAAATAAAAGAGCTGAAATATCAGCTCTCCAGGCGGAAGCCCTGGATGCCATGAAGTGGGTCTTAGCCGGTTCATCGGTGAAACCGGAGGTGTTCGATTCAATCTGGAAGAAAATTTTATCCTCACAACACCACGATGTCTACTGGATCGAAACCACCGATTTAAAAAGAAAATCTCTGGCCTGGTTGGACGAAGCCATACAGGCTTCCGAGTCGATCTCACGTGAGGCTGGTAAAACCTTAGCTACTCAAATCGATACCAGGGGGGCGTCATCGGGAAAAGCTCTGGTGCTTTTCAATACCCTTCCCCGGCTCCGGGAACAGGTCGAAAGAATTTCACTCCGATTCGAAAAAGGCGAGGTTTACTCATTGAATCTTAACGACCGAATGGGTAAGAAAAAGGAGTTTCAAGTCGATGGTGGAGATACCTGGGAAGATGGAAGCCTGAAGAATTGCGAAATATTGCTTCAGCCCCATATCCCGGGTTTCGGATACAAAACCTACTCGATTCATGCCGGTGACTCTCATCCAGCTGCACTGGTTGAATCCGATATCTCGCTCTTTCAATTTGAAAACGATTCCTATTCAATAAAGGTCCACGGCGATGGAACCATTTCTTCCCTTCAGGAAAAAAGGAGTGGAAGGGAAATGATCAATCCGGAAAAATACTTCGGGAATGAAATCCGGGGGCGCTTGCCAAATGGTAAATGGATAACCAATCGCTCACCCCGGTCTATTGGAAGGGCGGAAAAGGGGAATCTTGCCGATCTCTTTTTGGTCGAAGGGCAAATTGGACCGATTGTCTATCACCAGAAATTGTGTTTCTACCATGATTCACCGCTGATTGACTTTATCCTTGACCTCGATTTTGGAGACGAGGGGCTTGCTCTGGGCGACTTCTGGGATGATACCACCAAACTCAATCTGTATTGGCCATTAAATACGTATAAAACAATTTGGTATGATATCCCCTTCGGAATGAGAAAAGGAAAACCTGGTCGTCCATTGTATTGTATTGATTGGATCGATTGTTCCGATGAGCAATCCGGATTCAGTTTCATCAACCGGGGAACCACCAAGCATCGGGTTCAGGATGGAGTATTAATGAACTGCCTGGCATGGGGAGGAAATCATTTTTCCAACCGGAATCCGGGACTCTGGGAAAATGTAGAACGCTATGATATCCGGCTGTTTGGGAAGCATCGTATTCAGTATTCGGTGGTGGTGCATCCCGGGGATTGGAGAGAGACCAACACCTATAATAGGGTGGAAGAATTTTCTCATCCCATTCAATCGATTGTGACTGATGCCCATCCCGGCAAGTTCCCTGAACAATTGTCGGTGTTTGAGAATGATGCTCCGGGGTTCATCGTGACCTCCATCCATCGCGGAGAGAACCAGAAAGAAATGATTGCCCGGGGGTATGAGACCTATGGGAAAACTATACTTGCCCGGACCGGTTTCATGATCGAATCGAATGATAGCATATGTTCCCATTCTCTCGATGGGGAAGAGATCTCCACAGTTTCACCCTATCAAATTATTGAAATGACTATCAAAAAAGGGGCTAAATAAAATAAGAGACCATTCGATAGGAGGTTGAAGCGATGCTGAAGATTATTCTTGACACCGATATTGGCTCCGATGTGGATGATGCCATGGCACTGCTTTTCGCCCTTCATTCTCCGGAACTGGATATCGAGGGAGTGACAACCGTCTATGGCGATGTGGAATTGAGGGCTCAAATCGCCCTGAAGCTGATCGCCCTCGATGGAAAAAAGGGAATTCCAGTCGCAATGGGAGTGGGGAATCCACTCCTATGTGAACGAGAGATTTGGGAGGATGGTATCGAAGGAAAGGGATTCATCACCGGTGATGAATCCGACCTGTTTTCGTCAGATGAACACGGGGTTGACTTCATCATCCGGGTCATTCACCAGAACCCCAACCAGATCACCTTGATTTCCATCGGCCCGCTCACCAACATTGCCACCGCAATCATCAAAGACCCCTCGATCGTCCCGGAGGTGAAGGAAATCATATTTATTGGCGGTATGGCGCGGGTGAGCGACAACAGTCTCCAGGTTCCGGCAATCGAGTATAATGTCCGCTGCGATCCCGAAGCAGCGAGACTGGTATTTCAATCGGGAATGCCGATCGTCATGCTGGGGATGGACGTCACCCGAAGAGATTCCACCTTCATCAATCGTGATGATTTACAAACAATCAAGAAGGTTGGAACCCCGGTTCATCTCGCTGCCGCAGACTTGTTGGAAATTTACTGGGAATACCTCCAGAAAGATGGAAGTTGGATGCACGATGCTTTGGCGCTCGCCTTTGTGATCGATCGATCCTTGGTGGAAACCAAAAAACTCCGGGTCGATATTGAAACTCGGGGGATTTGTACCACCGGTCTCACCCTGGTTACCGACAAAAAAGAATCGGCCAATACCGAAGTCGGCATCTCGGTTTATGGAGAAAGATTCATTCAAATGTTCATGGAACGAGTCTGCCGTCAGTATTGAACGGGTTTAGTTGGAAATAACTTAATAACTGAGTGACTTATAGTGACTTAGTGCCAGGCACCGTTAAGGGGTTGTCTATAAATAAATATAGCAACTAATAACTCTTTGTGTTATGATAGCATCGTGGACACTGAGAAGATTAAGAGAAAATTCGATGCATTACGTCCTCATTTAAATGAACAAATGAGAAGAATGGTGGCTGCGTCTGAAACAATCGGCGAAGCTTATGGAGCTATTTCAGAAGTAAGCAGAGCTATAGGAGTTTCACGAAGGGCAATAACACTGGGGATTGAGGAATTAAAGACGAGCCAAGAAGAGAATTCTCAGAAGAAAATTCGCATCCGCAAGGAAGGCGGAGGAAGGAAAACAGTAATTGAGAATGACCCTACACTTAAGGCTGACTTAGAAACTCTGTTGGAGCCTGCAACGCGTGGAGATCCTGAATCACCACTAATGTGGACCTGTAAAAGCCTTA
>JAPLGF010000286.1 GCA_026390275.1 Candidatus Atribacteria bacterium | reverse complement strand
ATTGTTTCCGGGAATGGGATCAACTGCATAAGGAGATCGATGCGGCTACCCAACATCTCACCGGGGTTCAAAAAAGATGTGAGAATGCCCAGAAAAGTATGGAATGCGCCCATTGGGAGCTGGTTCAGTACCAGAAAACCTGGCAGGATTGGCTCACCAATCATAGTTTCCCCACCACCTTCCGACCGGACGGTTTTGAAACCATCCTCCAGGTGGTGGAAAATGCCCGGGCGATAGAACAAAGTTTAAACGATATGGAAGCGGAGATGGAACAAACCGAAAGTTATATTCGGATGATTCGTATGAAAATCAGTGAAATACTTAAAAAATGTGCTGTTCCCCAACTTCCCGTGGAACCGGGAGTGAGGGACCTGGAAATACTACAATTTCTCGTCGAGGAAGCTATCGAAAAAAAGAGAAAATGCGACGACCTCACAAATCAGCTGGCAGTACTCAGAATCGAAAAGGGGAGCTTGGAAAATCGAACCATCGCGAAAAACGATGAAATAAGCGCCCTGTTTGATCAGGCCGGAGCAGGTAACGAGGAAGAATTTCGTCGTATCGCGATGACGTTTGAAGAGTGGTGCCAGTGTCAGAAAATCATTGTAGAGAACGAACAATCTCTCCTGGTTATTACTGGTAGTTTAGAAAAAATAAATGATTATGAAGGCGAATTACAGCATACCGACATATTAGAAGTACAAAAAGAAAAAGAGAAACTGGAAAATGAACTGAGATCCCTCCAGGAGAGACTCAAAACTGACAATTTAGAATGGGGAGCGACTAACCAAAGAATGAGTACCCTGGCCAGCGACCAACGCTTGGGAATGCTCCTTTTAGAGGAACGAACATTAGAAGAGAAGATAAAAGAGTCGACCAAACATTGGGCTTCTCTCGCCGTCTGCCGATTTTTTCTGGACAAAACCCGGGAGAAGTATGAACACGAACGACAGCCCCGGGTCATTCAGGAAGCCAACCGATTTCTTCAGTTGATGACCGGTGAACGGTATCGCCTCGTCAGTTCCCTGGAAGAAAACGAAATCCAGCTGGAAGATAACACGCTGCGGAGAAAAGTGGAAACCACCTGGAGTAGTGGACTCGCTGATCAGGTCTACTTAGCCATCCGCCTTGGTCTCGCACGGGAGTTCGGACGAATGTCCGAACCTCTTCCCATCGTTCTTGATGATATCTTAGTGAAATTTGATCCCATCCGACAGACATCCACCTGCCGGGTCTTGCTCGATCTGGCCCGAGAGCAACAGATTATTCTTTTTTCCTGTCATCCTGAAACCAGGGAGATTATTTTTGACACCCTCCAGTCCGGGGCATATGATGATGTACCAGTGACGGCATACCAGGTCGAGGATGGACACGTCACCCCCGGTCGTTGAAAAGACCACCATGCAGTTCCTGATATTTTCAGAGTAACGAAAAAATCCCCTTTTTTTACGAGGAGGGTTATTTTTCCATTGGTAAGGTTTTTACTTTTTTACTTTGCGGCGCAGGCTGATATTTAAGATGAGAGCATGATCAAAAAGGACTGAAGTCCATGTCGTTTCCTTATGAAAAAATACTTCGGGAAGAGGCCGAGAAATTTGTTACCTCCATTGGGGAGGCTGGTCTTTCAGCAGATATTGTTCCGAATTCCTTTCGGGAATATTCCGTCAAAATTGTTATCAATTGTAATAACCACCCCGAAGGGTATATCCCCATTTACTATAGTCCTCGAAAAAAGACCTTCACTATTCATTTCCAGGAACTCAAAAACAAAGCGCTTGCTCCTGTCCTGGAAAAACACTGGAATCAAAGGGAAAAAAAAGAAGATATCGGGGAAATAAGTATCTATGTCGATGGATCACATCTCCACGGCAGAGTTGGATTTGGAGTGGTGATCCTGAAGGGTCAGAAAGTGGAACGGGAAATGAGCGGGCCGGTTCCTCCTCAATTCCGCCATTCCCGACAGGTGGGGGGGGAACTGTTTGCGGTACAAGAAGCTCTCCAATGGTGCCGGGACAATCGAGTCCCGGAGGTTTCCATATATTATGACTATCTCGGAATAGAAAAATGGGCCCAGGAACAGTGGAAAACGAATATCCCGCTTACCCAACACTATGCTGAATCTGTCAAAAACTCAGGAGTTATGATCCACTGGCATAAAGTAAAAAGCCATACCGGAAATCGCTGGAACGAACAGGCTGATGCTTTGGCCCGAAAAGGGACCATTGGCAAAAAAGAAGAGGAGCCTCTTGT
>JAPLGF010000045.1 GCA_026390275.1 Candidatus Atribacteria bacterium | reverse complement strand
TGTCTTCTACCAGGCGAGAAGAGAAAACCGATCAAATCACTTCTATCATCGCGGCGTACAATGAGGAAAAGACGATCGGACCGATAATCGATGTTTTACAAAGAGTTCCTCTCGTCAATCAGATTGTCGTAGTGAGTGATGGTTCGACCGATAAGACGGTGGAAATTGCCCGGGGTCGTGATAGGGTAGAAGTGGTGGACCTGGTTAATAACATTGGGAAGGGAGGAGCCCTCTACCATGGGCTGGAATACATCCGTTCCGATGTGGTCCTGTTGCTTGATGCCGATCTCGTCGGTTTGACCGAGGAGCATGTGATGTCCATGGTGAAACCGGTGACGGACCGGGAGGTCGATGTGACCATCGGGGTATTCGATGAAGGGCGCTTTGCCACTGACTTTGCTCAGAAAGTGGCCCCGCTTCTTTCCGGGCAGCGTGCCATTCGAACCGATATCATTCAGAATATCTCGGATATGGAAGTTGCTCGTTATGGAGTGGAAGTGGCGATTAACCGATATATCAAGAAGAATGGGATCACCATGAAACTGGTGAAGCTTCCCGGTCTCACTCATATTATGAAGGAAGAGAAGCTCGGGATCATGAAGGGTCTGAAAGAACGGGTGAAAATGTACTGGGAAATTTTGAAAAGTTCCTACGGTGGGGGAGGTCGATAACTTTTTGAATCAAGAACGAGTCGATCAAAAGGGGTTATGTGTTTTATGCTGGGGTCATGATACCCGGCAATTCGTGTCGGAAGAAGACTGTCAATCGGAGATTATAGAAATCGCCCGCGGTGCGGGCATCACTATTCTGGAAACCTGCACAGTGAAACTGAAACACCCCTTCTATCACTCATATCTCGGGAAGGGGAAAGTGGAAGAAATCAAAGGTATCATTGAAACCCTTTCGATCTTAGACTGCATGGTCATCAACGTGGAAATCACCCCCGCTCAACAGAGAAACTTGGAAGAAGCCTGGGGAATTCCAGTCTACACCAAAACCGCTTTGATCCACCTTATTTTTGCTGATAGGGCCCATTCGGCAGAAGGAAAAATCAAAGTGGGGCTGGCCCGCCTTCGTTATCAGATCACCCGTCTTTCCGGACAGGGGAAAGAGATGTCCCGTCTGGGTGGTGGTATTGGAACCCGGGGACCAGGGGAACAAAAAATCGAGGCAGAACGAAGACGATATAAGGAAAAAATCGGTCAGCTCACCAAGGAACTGGAAAAGATCTCCCGGCAGCGAGTCATCCGCCGTTCGCTTCGAATAAAAAAGAATATTCCCACCGTCGCCATTGTGGGATATACCAATGCCGGGAAATCCACCCTTTTAAATGCTTTGACCGGAGCTCATGCCTACGTCGAAGACCGGATGTTCGCCACGCTGGATCCATCCACCCGGAAGGCATTCATCCCGGGTTTGGGGAACATCATCTTTTCCGATACGGTCGGTTTTATCCGGGAGATGCCGAAAACCCTGCTCGATGCTTTCCGGGCTACCCTCGAGGAGATAAAAGATGCGGATCTCATTCTAGAAGTGATTGATCTTTCTGATCCGAATTATTCCGCTCATTTTCACATCATCAACAAAACTTTGCAGGATCTCGAGGTGGAAGGAATTCCCGTCATTGTGGTCTTGAACAAGATCGACCGGCTCGATGCCCCTCCGGCGCTGGAGCACGAGATCACCTCCGCCTTTCCGGTGGTTTTTCTTTCCAGCCAACAGAAAACCGGTTTTGAACAACTGTATATATTGATGAAGACCGCGCTCCAGGAGAACTGTCAGGTCATCCAGCTGGTGGTGGATTACTCTGAACTTCCTTCTGTCGAAAAAGAGATCTATCGATCGGGATACATTGAAAATATGAAGACTCTTCCTGATGGACGAATCCAGATCGTCTGTATCGTACAAAAAGAAGTGGCGGATAAAATCTGTAAAACGTTGCGTCAGCCCAGTCTTTTCGAAACATCATCACATCTTATCAAATAATTGATCGAGATACTGGTTCCCATAATGTATATTATGTAAAATAATATTTTATGACGGTTTTTTGGTTTTTTCCACATAGTTCAGTTGCATATTCGCCAGGTGGATCTCCAGATCCTTCTTCTCTTCCGGAGAGAGCTCACTTCTGAGATATTCAAAAATGGCTGAGTACAGGTCGATCGCTTTCCGGCATTCTTCCAGGTCGATTCGGAATTCATTGTTTTCCGGATGGGCGATGAGACCCATATAGGACCAGGCTTTTGCTGAAAGAACATTGAGAAAATAATAGCCCAGGTCTTTGATTTTTCCGGGTTCCGTTTTTTTATGGTCTTTCTCTTTTCTTTCTTCTTCCATCGTTTAATCCTCCTTCATGATTTGATGTTCTTTAAGTAAAATACATATTTCATTCAGAATTCTGACCGGACTTTTATTCTCGATGGAGATCCAGTGTACCGGAGCTTTTCGAAACCAGGTTTCCTGGCGTTTTATATACCGGTTGGTTTCCTGAATGATCATTTCGCAAGCTTCTTCTTCAGTCATGTGTCCCCGGAGATGAGCACAAACCGTTCGGTAGGTAAAATTTTGGAAAGCGGGATCAGTCTCTTCATATCCCGAATGTAAAAGATGGCGAACCTCTGGGACGAGCCCTCGGGCAAACATCAGGCGGGTTCGTTCTTCCACTCTCTTCTTTAAAAGTGATCGTTCCAGAGAGAGCCCAATCAACAGAAACGAGGGGGAAGATGGGGAAACCGGTACCGATTGTTTTTCAAAACAGGTGGGTGGTTTTCCCGTTTGGATATAGATTTCAACCGCGCGCATCAGGCGATGTCGATCCGTTTTCCCGATGTGCTCGGCGCGAGAAGGATCAATACGTTTCAGATAGGCATAGAGAAAGGAACTGGGCCGTTTCTCCAGGATGAGACGGATCCGCCAGTCGGCGGGACATCCTCGTGCCATCAGGGGTTGGTAGAGACTTTTCAAATAGAAACCGGTTCCTCCCACCACCAGAGGGGTTCGTTGCCGAGCCGACAAATCGGACAGGCAACGAAGGACTTCTGTCCGGAAACGGTAGGCACTCCATTTTTGCTTTGGATCTAAAAAATCAACGAAATGATGCGGGACTTCTCTTCGCTGTTCTAAGGTGGGCTTGGCAGTCCCAATGTCTAAATACCGATAGACGGCCAGGGAATCGGCGTAAATAATTTCCACCCTGCCGATAACTTTGGCCAGGGTTAAAGAGAGTTCGGTCTTTCCACTGGCCGTGGGACCCACCAAGCAAGGAATGAGTTCAGGATTCACGCTCGATCACCTCTCCCCAGAGTTTTCCGGCCTGAATGGAGGTCAGCTGTACCGGGACAAACTGGCCAGGATTTAGTATTGACTGGGGGGGTAAACTGACCCGCAGGTTGCTGGGGGTTTTGCCGGAAAAGGACAGGCTGGTTTTCTCGTCGATGAGTACCGTGGTCCCTTGGCCAAGGAGACGATTCATCTTGTGGGAATGGATGATATGAATCATTTCATTCAGGATGCGCAGCCGTTCTTTTTTGATCGTTATGGGAATTTCGTCGTTCATTAGAGAGGCCTGGGTATTCGGTCGGTGGGAGTAACAATAGGTGTAGGCAATATCAAATTGGGCAGCCTCGGCGACTCGCAGGGTTTCCTGAAAATCGTTTTTGGTTTCACCCGGGTAACCGACGATCAGGTCGGTTCCAATTCCTGCTTCCGGGATTATTTCCCGGATTTGGGAAACCATGTTCAGATAGTGTTCCTGAGTATATCCCCGATTCATGGAATGGAGGATGGTGTCGGATCCGGATTGGAGGGGAAGATGGAAATACGGACAGAGGATAGATGACCCCTTCACTCTTTCTATAATTGATCGGTTCATGTCGCGGGGATGAGAGGTAAGAAAACGAATCCAGAGTTTCTCATTCCCCATGGTGTGTTCAATGATTTGGAGAAGTCCTTCAAACGTGAGTCCCCCATCCAGATCCATTCCGTAACTGTTAACATTCTGGCCCAAAAGCATGATTTCTCGGAACCCCTCCTCTACGATGAGCTGGAGTTCATCGATTAGAGAAGGAAGTGGCCGGCTTCGCTGACGACCGGTGGTATAGGGAACCACACAATAGCTGCAAAAATTGTTACACCCATAGGTGATGGGAAGATAGGCCGTTACCCCAGGAGTACGAAGGAATCCTTTTTCGTCGAAAGGGCCGGGAGGCGTTTCTGAAAAAGCGATCAGTTTGCGATGCGTTTCCAGATTTTTTTTAATGAGTTCGGGAAGACTCTCCAGGTTGTGGGTCCCGATGATGATATCCACTCCCGGAAGGCGTTTTTCGACCCTTTTTTTCACATATTCACTGTAACATCCCAGAACCACCAGAAGAGGACGATAGAAACCAGTGGTTCTTTCTAAGCTGATTTTTTGGATGTTACTGATGGCCTTTTCCGAAGCATGTTCGCGCACCGCACAGGTATTAAAAAGAAGAATATCTGCTTCCTCTTTATTCCTGGCCGGTTGAAAACCATTCTGTGACAACAGGTAAGCTAAATGTTCAGAACGGCTTTTATTCATCTGACACCCAAAGGTTTCGATATAAAAATTCATAGACACCTCAAATCGATCTGATCTGAAAACGATAGAAAATAAAAAACCTGTATGGAATCACCATTTTTCTCCACACAGGTTTTTATGGGGTATTTTAGGAATTCGCCCGGGGTATTTCCATAAAGGAATCAACTAGGTGAGTGACAGTCGTGAAATGGAAATAGCCTTTCCGGTTTTATCATCAATCTCGACCACCACCCCGTTGAGTATGACATTTTCTTTGGCAACGGTGTATTTCACCGGGATCTGGGTAAGGAAACGATCTACAATTTGCTGCACTTCGATTCCAATGACCGAATCATGGGCACCGGTCATTCCGATATCGGTGATATAGGCAGTGCCACCGGGAAGAATCCGTTCGTCCGCGGTGATCACATGGGTATGGGTTCCCACCACGCACGACACTCTCCCATCGGTATACCAACCGAAAGCGATTTTTTCCGAAGTGGCTTCGGCATGAAAATCGATCACGATGATCTTGGTTTCATTTTGTATCTCGGGAAGCACCCGGTCAATACTTTGAAACGGACAATCCAGGGGGTTCATGAACACCCGTCCACTCACATTAACCACCGCCCATTTTACATGATTGGATTGGTGGATGAGATATCCTCTCCCTGGAACTCCGGGGGGATAATTCAACGGTCTTAAGAGCTGTTCCTGTCGGTCAATATATCCCAGGATCTCTTTTTTGTCCCAGATGTGATTGCCGGAGGTGAGTACATCGATTCCACACCTCAGAAGTTCTTCGCAGGTTTCGGGGGTAATACCCAATCCACCGGCGGAATTTTCTCCGTTGGCAATAACGGCATCGATGGAGTGGCTCTTTTTGATTTTTTCGATTTTTTCGGCCGCGATTCTTCGCCCGGGTTTTCCGACGATATCTCCGACAATGAGAAAACGCACCCTGATTCCTCCTATTTGGCGTATTCGACGGCTCGGGTTTCCCGGATGACGGTTACCTTGATCTGTCCAGGGTACTCCAGCTCTTTTTCTATTTTTTTCACGATGTCGTAGGCCAGTTTTGCCGATTCGGCATCGCCGATTTTATCGGGCTTCACGATGATACGCACTTCCCGGCCGGCCTGAATGGCGTACGATTTTTCCACGCCCTCGAAGGAATTGGCCATTTTTTCCAGTTGCTCGAGCCGTTTGATGTAGGCGTCCATACTTTCTCGCCGGGCACCGGGACGGGAGGCAGAAATAGCATCTGCGGCCTGAATGAGCATCGCTTCAATGGTTTGGGGATCCACATCGTTATGGTGGGCTTCAATAGCATGGGTGATTTCCCATTTTTCACCATATCGACCGGCCAGGTCAGCACCGATCCGGGCATGGGGACCTTCTACTTCATGATCCATGGCTTTTCCGATGTCATGGAGAAGGCCGGCCCGTTTCGCCAAATGATTGTTCAAACCCAGTTCCGAAGCCATGATACCGGCAAAGTGTGCCACTTCCTTCGAATGCTGGAGAACGTTCTGACCATAACTGGTTCGATAGTATAGTTTCCCGATCAGTTTCACCAGTTCCGGATTCACATTTTTAATTCCGGTATCGAACAGGGTCTGCTCCCCTTCCTGCAGGATTTTATCCTCCACCTGCGATTTGGCTCGTTCGATGAGCTCCTCGATACGAGCGGGATGGATCCGACCATCGACGATTAACTTTTCTAAGGCGATGCGGGCGATTTCTCTTCGAATGGGATCAAAAGAAGAAATGATCACTGCTTCCGGGGTATCGTCGATAATGAGGTCCACTCCGGTCATCAGCTCAAAGGTTCGAATGTTCCGACCTTCCCGGCCAATGATTCTCCCCTTCATGTCGTCGTTGGGAAGGGTCACCATGGAGACGGTATTTTCGGCGGTATACTCGGCAGCGTATCGCTGGACCGACTGGACCACGAGTTCGCGGGCGTTCCTATCGGATTCTTTTTTGACCCGTTCTTCCGCTTCCTTGATGCGGAGACCGGCTTCATAATCTAAGGTCTTCTCTAATCGATCCAGGAGTTCATTTCGGGCATCCTCGATGGAGAGTCCGGCAATGCGGGCGATTTCCTGCACTTCCTTCCCCTTCATGTTATCAACTTCCGTCCGGATCTGTTCGGACTCTTCCTGCATCTTCTGCAGGAAAACCTCTTTCTTTTCGGTTTGATCGCTCCGGCGTTCGAGCATCTCTTCCCTTCTTAAGAGCCGGGATTCAAAGTTCTGGAGGTCCTTCCGTTTTTTGCGAAACTCTTCTTCCAGATTTTGCTTCTCCTTGATGATTTCTTCCTTGGCAGCGAAGATGGCTTCCTTCTTTATTACTTCCGATTCCCGAGTAGCTTCTGAGAGCATTTCCTCGATTTTGATCTGAGTATCTTCTTTCTGTCGTTGAAGCTGCATGGTTTTGTACCGGAATCCTGCCGCGAATCCAGCCACTATTCCAATAATTATTCCTATGAGTATATATACAAGCATCATTTGTGCTTTCACCCCTTATTCAATTTTCAAAGAACGAGTTTAGAAAAACCCGACCTCCACCGGCCGGGTTGTTTGTTCAGGTTGAGCAATGGAACCTGTTTTCTCTATGGACATATTCTAACCAGGCAATTTTGGCAAGTCAAGAACCAGAGACCGGGTCCTGTTTTTGGAAGCGAGACCAGGCATCTTCGATGGCCGGAAGTACAAACCCCCGTCGCATCAACCGATGGAATACTGTTTTCCGGTCATCATCACCTGGCATCCATTTTTGCAGAAGAGTGGTACAATCATCCACTTCATCTTGAAAGGTATACTTTTCCTCCCGCAGGTTGTCGAGAAGAGAACCCGGGATCCCCCGTTTTTCTAATTCAAACTGGAGTGTTATCAAGCCCAGAGGATGGTATCGTCTTTTTTGCTCGATAAAGACTTTCACATATTCTTGGTCATTGATATAACCATCGCTGGTAAAAGAATCGATGGTCAATAAAATATCTTCTTCGGAAAAACCATCTTGCACGAGTTTGGCACGAAGCTCTTCCCGCGTATACCGTCTTCGGCTCAAATAGGTGGCTGCCTGCTCGTTCACATCTTTCTTTTTCATCTCAATTCATGGCCAGAGTAGGATTCACATTCATCTTTTCCAACGCAGAAAGTAAGATTTTTTCCGATACGTCGGGGTTTTCTTTCAAAAAAGTTCGGGCATTTTCTCTCCCCTGCCCCAACCGGAAATCTTCAAAGGAAAACCAGCTAACTTGAGAGCACGTCCCCCCGGGGTAGTTTCCGACGGTCCGTAGATGTTCCCGATATTTTCTCGGAGTTGGTTCACGAAAATCGCCACCGTACGGGTTTTGCTGATATTTCCGGTTAACTTCCGGAGAGCCTGGGACATCAAACGGGCCTGCAGCCCGATGGTTTGTTCTCCGATGCTCCCCTCTAACTCTGAACGGGGAACCAGGGCGGCGACCGAATCGAGGGCGACAATCTCAATCCCCCCGCTTCTTACCAGGGTGTCTACGATGTCAAGGGCTTCCTCGGCGGTACTGGGTTGGGAAATGAGTAACCGATCGACCTGGACACCGATTTTGTTGGCATAAACTGGATCGAGGGCATGTTCGGCATCGATGAAAGCGGCAATCCCACCCTTCTTCTGGGCTTCGGCGATGATATGGAGGGCAATGGTGGTCTTACCGGATGCTTCTGGCCCATAAATTTCCACGATTCGTCCCCGGGGGACCCCTCCGATTCCCAGGGCAATGTTCAACAAAACGGAACCAGTTTTAATGATTTCCACATCGGCTGCCATCGATTCCTGGTTTAAAAACATGATCGATCCTTTTCCATATTTTTTTTCTATCATTCCAATCGCCTGCTTGACCATATCGTCTTTTTCGCTCAACGGTTTCACCTCTTTCGAATTTCGGTAGAAAGACACAGATGGTATTCTATCGGTTCATTCAGTCGATGGTGGGTTCTTTTTAAAGAAAAGTTCTGGCATTCACTTTCATTGTAACGGTGAAAATTGAAAAACACAAACGGTTAGTTCTGGTTAGATCTGGGTCAATGAAAAACCAGCCAGCTGGTCATAGACCGCTCCCCCGGGGGTGAGGAGGCTGCGATACAGGTTGATTTCTTGGATGCTGGTTTCCAGGGGTTCTGATGGGATGAGAGATTCCGGACAGACCGGGAGGGGGGTTCTCCAGCGGGCTAAGGTGATATGGGGGGAAAAATCTCGTTCTTCTTCATTACGAAGATCGTTTTGCGCACACTGGTTCTCGAAATGAAGAACGATGTTTTTTATGTGCTGGGCGGCGGCAGGATCGATCCCGATCCAGAGGACCCGGGCTCGCTTCCAGGAGGAAAAAACCCCCAGTGAACCAAGTTTCAGATCAAACGGATGATACCCGCGATGACAGTCCTCGAGTATTCTGACGACCCGGTTCACCTGAGACGGGGTCAGAGACGCAAAAAAACGGATGGTGATATGGAGTTGATGTTCCGAGATCCACTTTGCTTCCGGATGGAATCTCTGGTTGTTTTCAATGATCTGGAGAAGGTATCTTTTTGCTTCCGGGAGCAAATCAAAAGCTACAAAGCAACGGATGGTTTCAGGGCAGGCATTCATATTTTTTCCTCAAGGCCTGAAACAGGTACGTCAGTGCAAACTGGGAGGCAAAGGTTTTATTCACAATACGATCTCCGGAGAAAATATGCTTCCGGACGAGGGTTTGTTTCTCCTCCGCCAGAGCAATATAAACCAGCCCCACCGGTTTTGTTTCTAAACCACCTGTGGGACCGGCAATCCCCGTGATTCCAATTCCAAAATCGGTCCCGGTTTTCTCCCGGACATGTTCCGCCAAAAGACGGGCCACTTCTTCCGATACGGCTCCCTTCTCCTGGATGATCAGTTCGGGAATGGCGAGGTCATTTTCTTTGGCTTTATTACTGTAGACGACGTATCCCCGGTTCACATACTGGGAACTCCCGGAGATGTTGGTGAGACGATGGATCAGGAGACCACCGGTACAGGATTCCGCGGTGGATAAGGTCAGGTGGAAACGGCAGAGGAGTTGACCGCAGGCTTCTTCCAGGGTATCCCCGAAGGGAGTAAAGAGATATTGATGGTATTGATCCTTGATTTTTTGTATCACTCGCTCTGCCCTCTCAACGGTGTCTAGATTTTTCTGATCACTGTAAAGGTAAAACCATACTTCTCCAAAGGACGGGAGATAAGCAGGTTTGAGAGAAGGAGGGAGTTCAGTAAGAAGCGGTTTGATGTTCATTTCGAATTGCGATTCACCGATTCCGCAAAATTTCACAATTTCACTCCGGTAAAAGTGAGCGTCACCTCTCGGGAGCCCTTTTTTGATTTGTTGCCAAAAAAATTCAGTTTCCTTGGGAACACCCGGAAGAACGTAAATCAACTTGTTCTGTTCTCGTATCATAAAAGACGGAGCCGTGCCCACTTTATTTTCCAGGAGGACTGATCCTTCCGGGATATACGCCTGCTTTTTGTTATTTTCCGGGGGAGGGATATTTATGATTTTTTGGTAAAAATCGACAATGGTATTCCAGGATTCCGGGATAAAAATCAGCTTCTTTCCAAATCGCTCCGCCAGGATTTCCCGGGTGAGGTCGTCATCGGTAGGACCTAATCCGCCGGTGATGATAATGATCCCGATTTCCTCATCCCCCAGTATAAAATCGAGAGACCGGTTGATATCCGCCTGAGAATCGGGAACGAAAAGGATGGTTTTGGTGAAGTACCCCTCGCCAGTGAGATTGCGGGATAAAAAATAGGCATTGTGCCCTGTCTCCCGGTCCTCACCATAACGGTCCCATCGACATCTGGGGCGTCACCATAGGTCCGTCCCTGGCTGGTTTTACTACCTGGTAAAACCTGATCGATGATCACCGGGAGAATTCGACCGACCAGGGAACCGTGGAACCGGAGCATGATACGGTGTTGGGTTTCCATCAGGGAGTTGAATCGCTCTCGGATCCGGTCATCCGGAACCTTCGGAGTCAGGTAGAACGATGGGGCATCCGGTTGATCAGAATAGGGGAAGGCACCCATTCGTTCAAAGGGGTATTGGGTAATATAAGACTGGAGGCGTTCAAATGACGCCTCCGTTTCTCCGGGGAAACCCACGAGAAAAGTGGTACGGAGGAAAAGATTAGGAATAGTTTTCCGGATCATCTGCAGTTTTTCGGTGATGAGGTCGATGTGAGAAAATCGATTCATCCGCCGGAGGATATCCGGATCCACATGTTGGAGGGGGATATCCAGCGAGTGGCAAATTTTTGTCGATCGGGCCAGGACATCGATCAGTTCTTCATCGATACTTTCGGGTGAAAGATAGAGAAGCCGGATCCAGATTGATGCGGGTAAGGTTTTTTCCAACCGCCAAAGAAGTTTCGGAAGCATCCTTTTTTGGAATTGATCCTGCCCATAGGAGCCGATATCCTGGGCCACCAGAATGATTTCCCTTACACCCATCTGAACGAGATTCTTTGCTTCTTTCTGGATCGAATCAATGGAGCGGCTGCGAAGAGGTCCCCGAATAATGGGGATCAAGCAGTAGCTACAACGATGGAGACATCCGTCGGCGATTTTGATATACCCGTAATGGGAAGGCGTTGACAGCACTCGTTCGGTTTCTTCGTTATAGAGATACCAGTTGCTTTGGAAGAACGAACGGGGGCCTTCTTTCTTTTCGATGATCTGATCGATGGTGGGAAAATCATTCACCCCGATCCAGAAATCAACTTCCGGATAACGGATTTCGCACTGTGCTTGAAATCGTTGGGGATAACACCCCATCACCGCGATCCGTTTGCCAGGATCTTTCCGTTTCAAGGTAATGATTCGATCGATCCACTCTTCCGCTTCCTGGCAGGCCGACTGGATGAAAGCACAGGTGTTGAGTACAATGAGTTGTGCCTCCTCCGGGGAGGTGACACAATTGATTCCCCGTTTCAAGAGTTTTCCCAGGGCGATCTCCGAATCAACCAGGTTTTTATCGCAGCCCAGCGTGATGAAGGAAATGGTTTTCATGGACGGAAGGTACGTTCCGATCGTTGATCATTTTCGGCTAAATATCCAGCATCTGATCCATTGAGACGTACCTTCACTTTTGACCCGCCTAAGAAAGTCAGATCCAGGGGGATGTTACTCTGAAAAGAGTATTCTTTTTGGGGAACCAACACTCCGGAAAAGATATTTTGGTTGGTCTCTGACGAGACGTGAAGCCAGGCCACCTCTTCCGGAACCAGGACCAGCCCTAAAGCATACTGTTTTTGGGGGCGGGGTGAAACCTCGGTGACCAGCGGTGATGCCGAGTTCAGGATGCTACCGGCCGCCGGGCTCCCAGAAACCGCGGGAGAAAGGGATTCACCGATGCTTCCCACATTGGTATTGTTGAGAGGAGGATTCTCTCGCCCATTTTCACTCAGATTGTAGGTGATGAAAAGAGAGGTAAAAACGGCAGCCAGAATGATCAGCAGCAGGAGTATCCTTTTTACCGGGCTTTTTTTCTTCACCACTGGTTTGGCAGTGGGTCGAGACTGACTTTTCGGGATGTCGATTTTAGGCACTTCCACATCCGGGTACGCTCGATTAAACATCTCCTTGAGGGTTTGTTCATCGATTCCCAGGAGTCTCCCGTAGTTTTTGAGGTATCCAAAGGCATAGGAGCGACCGGGGAGCTCTCTCCACTGCTCGTCTTCCAGGGCGGCCAGCTGTTTTTTCCGGATCAAGGTTTGTTGTTCCACGTCCTGGAGGGTAAGGCCACGTTCTTCTCTTCTCTTCTTTAACAATGCTCCCAGACCAACCAACGTATCTTCTTTCATGAAAGTTCATCCCCTCTACTGACAATCACTTTTCTGGGTTTACTTCCTTCATACGGCCCGACCAGGCCTTCCTTTTCCATTCGTTCAATGAGACGGGCAGCACGATTAAAACCGATCCGCAACCGCCTCTGGAGCAGAGAGGTGGAAGCTTTACTGTTTTCAATCACCACGGAAACCGCTTCTCGATACAGCTCCTCATCTTCTTCCACTGATTCGGTGGTCTCTTCTTTCAGGATAAAGTCCATGGGATAGTATATCTCTCCGCTCTGCTCCATCCAGTGTTCCACAATTCCCTTGGTTTCTGCCGTACTGATATAGGCTCCCTGCCCCCGGAGGGGTTTGTTCACATTCACCGGCGAAAAAAGCATATCCCCGTTTCCTAAGAGCTTTTCTGCTCCGGAACCATCCAGAATGGTTTTGGAATCGACCTGTGATGAAACGGCGAAAGAGAGCCGGGAAGGAAAATTCGCCTTGATGAGACCGGTAATCACATCAACCGATGGTCTTTGGGTGGCGACGACCAGGTGAATTCCCACTGCCCGAGCCATCTGGGCCAGCCGGCAGATGTACAATTCAATATCGGCGGGAGCGGTCATCATGAGATCCGCCAGTTCATCGATGATGAGCAGGACATAAGGAATCTTTTCCCGATCCTCTACCAGTTTATTATATTCTTCGATGTTTCGGGTGGACAGATCGGATAACATTTTATA
>JAPLGF010000127.1 GCA_026390275.1 Candidatus Atribacteria bacterium | reverse complement strand
TAGATCAATGGAGATAAAATCCCGAAAGAGCAAGAGAATAAACCCCACCGCCACCGAGGCAAAGCCCCCCACCCACCATCCCATCCCACGATAGGTTTTATTCATCAGGTACTGGAGAAAAAGGGCACTGGTCTGAAGGATCTCGGTGATGCCCAGGACAATGATCAGGGTACGGAGGTCAATGTTCATGAATTCCTCCCATCGTGATAGTCATTCAGGCACCGGGCTCTGACAAATTTGGCCAGGGGGAAGAGTTTGCCGGCGGTGAAGATGACCGCCATCAGGAAGAGGAAAATGAAGATGGGGAAAGAAACTCCATAGCGCTTGGATCTCTCATGAGGGTCCATGTTATGAGGTTCTCCCGATAAAATAGAGGTACGGTGAAACCACTCCCCTTTTTAAATAGTTGGGGACCTCTGTATCCCGGAGGCGAAGGAAGCCACTCCTGGGTATAGAACCCCTCAATACATACAACCGGCTCTTTTCCCTTCCGGAGGAGGTTTCCTATTCTCTCCACCAAAAAGGACATCATGGCGGGCATCATCAAGTCCACCAATGAAAAATTGCAGAAGAAACTCCCGCAGCTGAAAGAACAAAAAACGGTCCTCCAGAAAGAGCTTGCGGAGATTAAAAATTTTGCCGATGGCATCCTGAATAAGTGGGCATCCCTGGCAAGCGAAGACGGCAGTCTTTTCCTCAAAGGCAAGCTGGATTGGTGATGCTTGCCTTGAATAAGTTTACGGATGTCTTTGAGCACATCCAACCTTACCAACAGAAGGAACTCTTGAGCCTTATCCTCCACAAGGCCATCCTTGCCCCAGAGAGCATAAAAATAGCCCTATACGGGCGCCCACCCGAAATAGGGCTATTTTCTGTATGTGAATCTGAGATACGCTCTCAGATACCAATCTGGCTCCCCGGGCAGGATTCGAACCTGCAACCCTCCGGTTAACAGCCGGATGCTCCACCGTTGAGCTACCGAGGAACGTTTCACGATATTGAATTATAATGAGTTTACTCTGCTTCGTCAAGATAATCGCGTAATTTTTTACTCCGGCTCGGGTGTCGTAACTTACGTAGCGCCTTGGCTTCAATCTGTCGAATTCGTTCCCGGGTGACTCCAAATATCTGGCCGACTTCTTCCAGAGTGTGCGGTCGTCCATCCTGCAAACCAAAACGAAGTTTCAAAACCATTCGTTCCCGTTCGGTTAAGGTGTTCAGGACTTCTTCCAGTTGCTCTTTGAGGAGAGTGTAAGATGCGGCTTTCGGCGGGGCCATGACTCCCTGGTCTTCAATAAAATCGCCCAGATGGCTATCCTCTTCTTCTCCAATCGGAGTTTCCAGGGAAAGCGGTTCTTGAGCAGTTTTTAAAATTTCGCGCACCTTATCGACCGTAATATCCATTTTTCCCGCAATTTCTTCCGGAGTAGGTTCCCGTCCATGTTCCTGGAGAAGCTGACGAGAGACCCGAACCAGCTTGTTAATGGTCTCCACCATATGAACCGGGATACGGATGGTTCGGGCTTGATCGGCAATAGCCCGGGTAATGGCCTGCCGGATCCACCAGGTGGCGTAGGTACTGAACTTGTACCCCTTGCGGTAGTCAAATTTTTCCACCGCCCGGATGAGACCCAAATTCCCCTCCTGGATGAGATCTAAAAAAAGCATCCCCCGTCCCACATACCGTTTGGCAATGCTGACCACCAGACGAAGATTGGCTTCGATGAGCTCGTTTTTTGCTTGCGGGTCATCCTGCTCTACCCTCTTGGCCAACGAAACCTCTTTCTCCGATGTCAGGAGGAGTACCTGGCCAATTTCTTTCAGATACATCTTGACTGGATCATCGACTCCGATTCCTTTGATACCTTCAAACTTCAGATTTTCGGTTCCAGGAGTAACCGGCTCTTCTTTGGTTATTTCATCTTCGTCGGATACTTCAATCCCTTGATCGGATAATGCACTATAAAGATCATCGAGCTTGTCGATATTGAGTGCGTCATCACCAATCACATCATTCAATTCTTTAAAAGTGATAAAGACTTTCTTTTTTCCACTCTCAATCAATGTGGAAAGCTCAGGGGTAAAACTCCGAGAGGCTTGATTCCCATTATTCCCAATCAATCAATCACCCTCTCTCTACCATTTATTGTGAATAAGAAAATTATTTCCCAAAGAAACATTCCATTTACCTTGACGACCAGGAACTGAAGTCTCTCTCACGAGGAACTCCAGATATCCTCATCCTGTTCTGGGAAAGGTTCTTCCCTCACCTGTCCGTGTAATTCTTTATTCAACTCTTGTATTTGTTTTAAAATATTGACATCCATATCATAATCTTTACCGGATGACAATTTTTCCTGGAGCTTCTTTTTCTTTTCTTTTAAAATCGATACCCGGATGGTTTTGATGAGACCCTTCACTGCTTCTTCCTGATTGGAGAAGGCACCCGAATCAAGGGTACAAATTTTGGAGATACAACGCGACATCGTTTCGTCTCCGGCGAAAACATCGATCACTTCTGATACGGTAAAATTCCCCTTCTGACAGAGAGTGAGAATAACCTGATATAGTCTCTGGTGTTCAGGAAGAGAAAATCCTTCTTCCGGAATCTCATTTCGAATTTGATCCCGCAGTTTTACCTCCTCGATCATGAACTTGATCAGGTACCGTTCTGCTTTCATTCGGCCTGATTCGGGAACTGCTCGTGCCCTCCGAAAGAAATCGATTCGATTTTCTGCTACCGGTGACCGCTGCAAAATGTCGTAAATGAGGGATTCCGGTACATGGATTTTCTGGGAGACAGATCGTATTTTCATGGTTTTTTCCACTGTATCAGAGGCAGCTTCCAGAAAAGGAAGAATCCCCCGGACTATTCTAATCCGCGAGTCCAAACTATTACAACCATACTGATTAATGAATAATTCCAACTGGTAATCAAACAAAAAATGACTGTGATCAATGAGTTCTAAAAATGATGCCACTCCCTTTTGACGAACATATGAATCGGGATCGAGTGGTGTGGGAAGGATGGCAATCTTGACCTCCAGTCCCTTTTGGGAGAGCATTTCCATCCCGCGAAAGGTGGCCACTTTCCCGGCATTGTCAGAATCATAACAAATGACGACCCTCTCGGCGTACCGTCGAAGAAGAGTAGCCTGGTCGGTGGTGAGTGCCGTTCCCATGGAAGCGACAACATGTTTGACCCCCGATTCATAGAGGGAAAGAAAATCCATATATCCTTCCACCAGGATGGCAGTTTTGAGTTTGCGGATTTCATTTTTGGAAAAAAACAGACCATACAGATTCTTCCCTTTAGAAAAAAGGGGGCTTTCCGGGATATTGAGATATTTGGGGACTTCCTCCGTCATGGCCCGTCCGGCAAAACCAATAATTTCACCGTTACCATTATGCAGGGCAAAGGTCATTCGTCCCCGAAAGCGGTCCAGAAGTTCTCCATGCCGGTTGATGTTTCCCACCCCGACGGTGATCAAGTCATTCCCGGTATATCCATATTTCGCCACGTATTCCCCTATCTGTCTCCCCGAGAAAGGTGAAAACCCAATCCCAAATTGCTCAACGGTCTCAGGACGAAGCTGACGCCGGGTAAAGACATACTCTCGGGCGGTGTTCGCCAGGGGTTCTTTGGCATTTTGTAGTGACCATTGGTAATAGGAGTTGATATGTCCATTCAGTAAAAAGAGCCGCTCCTTTTCTTTTTGTTCCCGGTTATTCATATCAGAAGAAGATTCCAAAAGTTCAATCCCAGCTTTTCTGGCCAAATAACGAACCGCTTCCCGAAATGTTATATTTTCCATTTTCATGATGAAATTAAAAATATCTCCTCCGGCACCGCAACCAAAACAATGATAGATCCCTTTTTCCGGAGAAACATTAAATGAAGGTGTCTTCTCCTCATGAAATGGACAGAGACCTCGGTAATTTTTTCCTGCCGGCTTCAGGTCGATATATCCAGCTATTAAATCGACGATGTTAATATTCTGTTTAATCTCATCCAGGGAATGATCACCGATCACCATATTTATTAATCGTCACCATCCATCGTTCCTAATAGTAAAACCATCATCATTAATTGAAAATTCATGGAATTCTTCATTCCAGAAGATAGATGGAAAGCCCGGGAAGGAATAACCTTCCCGGGCTTCGGACCAAATTAAACAACGTAAAGAAGAGTAGGATTTAACGGAAAAAAATGGGGGCAAAAACCAGTGCCACAATGCTCATGAGCTTAATGAGAATGTTCAGTGACGGACCGGCAGTATCCTTGAAGGGATCACCAACCGTATCGCCCACCACGGCGGCAGCATGAGCCGAGGTCCCTTTGCCACCCAGATATCCACCTTCGATGTACTTCTTGGTGTTATCCCAAGCACCACCAGAATTCGCCATCATGATCCCGAGTAGAAGGCCAGTGATGATCGAACCAGCGAGAACTCCACCCAGAGCTTCCCGTCCCAGAACGAGACCCACCACCAGGGGGACAGCTACTGCTAAGATTCCCGGCAAAATCATTTTGGTAATAGCTCCTTTGGTGCTGATATCGACACACCGGGCATAATCGGGACGGGCTTTCCCTTCCATCAGGCCCTTGATCTCGCGAAATTGCCGACGGACTTCTTCCACCATCTTGAAAGCCGCCTCTCCCACTGCCTTCATGGCAATGGAGCAGAACAGGAACGGCATCATCCCGCCGATGAAGAGGCCCACCAAGGTGTAAGGGCTCAAAAGATCCATGATCTTCAAATTGACGGATTGAGAAAATGCCACAAAAAGAGCCAGGGCTGTGAGTGCGGCAGAGGCAATGGCAAACCCTTTGCTGATGGCGGCAGTGGTATTCCCCAGTGAATCGAGGGAATCGGTGATTTTTCTCACTTTCGGATCCAGACCGGCCATTTCGGCGATTCCACCGGCATTATCAGCCACGGGACCATACGCATCCACGGCCACCGTGATGGCGGTGATCGAAAGCATTCCAATACCGGCAACGGCAATACCATAAACACCGGCGGCCCAGTATGCCACCAGGATGGCACCGCAGACCAGAAGGAGAGGGAAAACGGTACTTTCCATACCGAGAGCCAAACCATTGATGATGACAGTGGCGGGCCCAGTTTTGGTTGTTTCGGCCAGTTGTTTCACCGGTTTATAATCGCTGGAAGTATAATACTGGGAAATCAAGCCGATGGCTATCCCGGCAACCAGTCCGGCCACGGTGGCGATGAAGGGTCCCACTGCTTTAGCCATTCCCAAACTTCGGAACATGAGGAGAGAGGTAATCAGGGCAAAGACAATTGTCAGTCCGGCAGCGATGTAAGTTCCCCGGTTGAGTGCCGAAGCCAGGTCTTTCTCGTCTTTTGCTTTCACAAAAAGAGTCCCGATGATCGATGCTACGACTCCCAGCGCTGCAAGGATAAGCGGAAAAACCACCCCCCCGTTCACACCACCATATATCGCTCCCGGAATAGCTCCCAGGACCATGGTGGCCACGATGGAACCGACATAGGATTCGAAAAGATCGGCACCCATCCCGGCCACATCGCCGACGTTATCACCGACGAGATCGGCAATGACGGCCGGGTTACGGGGGTCATCCTCCGGAATTCCCGCTTCTACTTTTCCGACCAGATCAGCACCCACATCCGCTGCTTTGGTATAAATACCACCACCCACCCGGGCAAAAAGCGCAATCGAGCTGGCACCCAAGGCAAAACCATTGATGATAGTGGCATCTTTCAGGATGGAATAAAGAATTCCCAACCCGACCAGACCAAAACCCACCACGCACATCCCCATGACTGTTCCCGAGGAAAAAGCAACCGTGAGGGCACCGCTCGCGCCCTGCGTGGCAGCCTGCGCGGTTCGGGAATTACTGCGGGTGGAGACCCTCATCCCCACGAAACCGGCGAGAACCGAGCAGATCGACCCACAGACGTAGCAGCTGGCTTCAACGACTCCCCGGGTGAGGGAGAGGAGAATAAACATCCCAATGACAAAAAAGACCAGGAAAAAATACTCTCTTTTCAGGAAAGCCATGGCCCCTTCCTGAATGGCTTTTGATATTTCCTGCATTTTTTCATTGCCCGGATTATACGTGTTGATACGTTTAACCAAGAAAACTGCGTAAACAACGGCAATAAGACCGGCAATCGGGGTTAATATGGCAAGATTCACACCAATTCCTACTTCCATAATTTTAAAACGGCTTAGTTATCCTACGCTCCTCCCTGTGGCCAGGGAGAAGGTATAAAATATTTCCGGTATATGGAAAGCGCAAAGCGATCGGTCATCCCCGAAACAAAATCACAGACCATTTCCCCAATTTCTCTCTCTTCGAAAGGGAAAAGATATTCGTCTTTGAGAATATCCGGGCGAGAGGAAAAAAAGGAATAGAGTTCTTTGATCAGTCGCTTCGCTTTTTCCCTTTCTGCCAGTTGATGATCACCAAAATAGACCTTTTCAAACATGAAACGACGTAATGTTTCTGTCGCTTCTCTCACCGTTGCGCTCATGAGCACAAACGGAGTGTGATAACTTTCGATAATGATATCTTTCACCATTTGATCGATGCGATCCCGATGTGTCCTGCCTAATGCCAGAACACATTCCACCGGGAGGTCCTGGTCACGGATCACCCCCGCCCGGATGGCATCATCGATATCATGATTCACGTACGCAATAACATCGGCCCAACGCACCACCTGTCCTTCCAGGGTCGCCGGGAGATCGTCTGATGTACAAACCAGGCTCATATCCCTGGTCTTGGAATGCCGAGCAATCCCATCTCGAACTTCCCAGGTTAGATTCAACCCTCTTCCCGAATTCTCTAAAACCTCCACCACCCGCAGGCTCTGGAGATTGTGTTTAAACCCCCCGGGATGGACTTCCTGCAGGGCTTCCTCACCCGCATGACCAAACGGGGTATGACCCAAATCATGGCCTAAACTGATGGCTTCCACCAGGTCCTCATTGAGTCGCAGACCCCGGGCGATGGTACGGGAAATCTGTGATACCTCCAGGGTATGGGTCAAACGGGTACGGTAGTGATCACCTTCGGGACTCAAAAAAACCTGGCTCTTATGTTTCAGACGACGGAACGATTTACTGTGAAGAACGCGATCACGATCCCGTTGAAAACAATTGCGTAGGGTACATTCCTCTTCCCAACGCTCTCTCCCTTTGCTTTTGGTACTCAACGTGGCAAAGGGAAAGAGCGTTTTTTCCTCCCATTCTTCCCAAAATCGTTTGACTTCCCTGATGTGCACGTCAATCACCTGAAAAACCGGGTCACAAAGACACGACCCGGTTTTTTCGTCACTATTCTGTGCAGAAAAAAAACGCCAACCCGTTTACTTATCGAATTTGGCGGTATCCTTAACTTTACCTTCTTCTTCGATCACGGCATGGGCAGCGGCTAAACGAGCCAGCGGAACCCGGAATGGCGAACAGCTGACATAGTTCAGACCGATGGTGTGACAGAACATCACCGACTTGGGATCTCCGCCGTGTTCACCACAAATCCCACACTTAAGATCTTTCCGAACACTCCGACCCCTCTCCACACCCATCCGCATGAGTTGGCCCACACCTTCCTGATCGATCTGCTGGAAGGGATCTTCCGGAAGGACTCCGTTTTCTTCATAGAAAAAGAGAAACTTTCCTTCCGCATCATCCCGGCTATAACCGAATGTCATCTGGGTCAAATCGTTGGTGCCGAAGGAGAAGAATTCTGCATATTCGGCAATTTGATCGGCCACCAGGGCGGCCCGAGGAATTTCAATCATGGTTCCAAATTTATAATGGACAGTGGAATGATATTTCTCTAAGACTCCCTGGGCTACTTTTTCCAGAAGTTCTTTCTGCAATCGGATTTCGTTCTTATGGCCAACCAGGGGAATCATGATCTCCGGAAGGACCTTTACACCCTGCTGGTCAAGTTCACAGGCTGCCTCCATGATTGCTCGTACCTGCATTTCTACAATTTCCGGGTAAACGATTCCCAGACGGCAACCCCGCAGACCGAGCATGGGGTTAACTTCATGAAGACCCCGGACAATCTTGAGCATTTTTTCTTTTTCTTCCAGCTTCTTTCCGGCTTCTCCCTTGACCCGCATGGTGGTGACTTCCACCAAGAGATCTTCCAGTTTGGGAAGGAATTCATGGAGGGGCGGATCGATGAGACGTACAGTAACCGGTTTGCCTTCCATGATTTTGAAGATCTCGATAAAATCGCCCTTCTGCATCGGTTCAATCTTGGCCAAGGCTTTTTTCCGATCAACCACATTCTGGGCCATGATCATTTCCTGGACGGCAGGAAGACGGTCAACAGCCATGAACATGTGTTCCGTCCGGCACAATCCGATTCCTTCTGCCCCATACTCAATGGCTTTCATGGCATCAGTCGGAGTATCGGCATTGGCGCGAACCCCCAGTTTCCGGATACTATCAGCCCAGGATAAAAGAATCTGGAAATCCGGTGACAGTTGAGGTGGAATGGTTTTTACCTGGCCGAGAATGACTTCCCCTTTCCCACCATCGATGCTGATATAATCGCCTTCTTTAACGACCACATCAACCACCGAAAATTCCTTCTTTTCCAGATCGATGAAAACGCGCCACATCGGCATCAAAAACCACTTTCCCTGATGCCGCACCGGGGGAAGCCGGAAGACCTTTGGCGATAACCTTCAACGGAACACTGCGGTCAATTTGCGGATGCAGAAGCTGATTGAGTGAGGCTGGATCCACACGTTTCACAGCCGTTTTCTTATCAATCAAACCCTCACTCACCATGTCCACGGCAATTTTAATGGCAGCCTGAGCCGTCCGTTTACCGGTTCTGGTCTGCAGCATATAGAGTATCCCTTTTTCAATGGTGAACTCGAAATCCTGCATATCCTTATAATGTTCTTCTAAAATGGTATAGATCTTCTTCAGGTCTTCAAAAGCGGCGGGAAGATCGGCACTCATGTCCTTGATGGCCTTGGGAGTTCTGATGCCGGCTACCACGTCTTCGCCCTGAGCATTCACCAAATATTCACCGTAGTATTCTTTGATACCGGTCGATGGGTTGCGAGTGAAACCCACTCCCGTTCCGGAACCGATTCCCATGTTACCAAAAGCCATCATCTGAACGTTCACCGCGGTTCCCCAGCTCTCTGGAATCTTGTTCAGCTTCCGGTAGGTGATGGCGCGCTTGTTGTTCCAGGAACCGAATACCGCGTTGATGGACTTGCGAAGCTGTTCATAGGGTTCCTGCGGGAAATCTTCGTTGGTGGTTTTTTTATAGAGGGCCTTATACCGTTCGACGATGGTTCTCAGAGCAGCCGTATCCAGATCGGTATCAAGTTTTGCACCCGTTTCCTTCTTCACGTTGTTGATGATCGCTTCGAATTGGTCATGTTCCACTCCCATAACCACGTTTCCAAACATCTGGATAAAACGCCGGTAGCAATCGAGAGCAAAACGTTCATTGGCAGTCAGTTTAATCAACCCTCTGAGTGCTTCATCATTCAAGCCCAGGTTAAGAATGGTATCCATCATGCCAGGCATGGAGGCGGGAGCACCGGAACGAACCGAAACTAGGAGAGGATTATTGGAATCACCAAACTTCTTTCCGATCTTCCGCTCTAATTCCGCGAGATTCGTTTTGACTTCCTCTTCCAGCCCTTCCGGCCAGCTTTCGTTATTCTTATAATAATGATGACAGGCTTCAGTGCTGATGGTGAAGCCTGAGGGAACCGGAAGACCGATGCGGGTCATTTCGGCTAAGTTCGCGCCTTTTCCACCCAGGAGCATCTTCATCGATGCATCGCCTTCACCAAAATAATACACGTACTTCTTCATTCTGCTTCCTCCCTTTGCTTTTTGATTTCAAACAAAATCTGGTTGATTACGTCCCTGGTTGATAAATGAGTGATATCAATCACCCGGCAATCCAATCGGTGATAGATCGATTTGGCAAAATCAAGTTCTTGCTGAATCACCTGGATATCGGCCTTATACTCCATCCGGTTGAGACCGAGAGCAGCGATTCGTTCTGAGCGAAGATCTCTTAAATACTCTGGATCCATAACCACACCAATCAAAACCTTCCGGGTCTTATTCCCTAATATTTCATCAAGATTCATGGGGAGAGGAAAATCCGGATTGAGAATGAGGTACCCGCACTTGATCCCTTTTTCGGCCAGCACCATTGCACATTCGTTCCGATGGGGATACCAGACGGTCAGGATGACCACCTGAGCCTGGTCTAAGTTCCAAACACTCACCCCGGTGCTCTTTTCCAAGGCATATTCGACGGCCTCGAGAACTGTCGAGGAATCTCTCTCCATCAGGCGCAGGAGATCTGGTTCTCCCCGTGGTTGGCGACAGGAGAGCTTGTTGAGAATATTGACGATCGGTCCCAATAAATCAAGCACCAGAATGCTCCGATTGAAGGATTCTGCTAAGATAGCCTGGGCAAAGTCGTCATTGACAATGGTATAGACCAGCACATCTTTATGAGGTCTGGCCATATCTAAGATGCTGAAGATCTCTTCTTTATTTTTAATGTGATCGAAGCGTTGAATGTTCACTCGCGGGAGATCAAATTGAGCGAGGGCCGCCTGAACCATGGAATACGCAGTTTTCCCGGTTCCATCCGATACCACAAAAATGCTAAAATCATCACTGATGAGCATTCCATTCGAATCAGATGTCACCGGTGCTCCTCCTGAACCACGATCTGGGAAAGATCAGCAACATTCGACCAGAATGAAACCACTTTTTTCACTAAGGAGAGTCGGTTGGTTCGCACCGGTTCAGACTCACACATAACCAGGACTTTCTCGAAAAAAGAATGGAGAGAAGGAAGGAGAAGAGAAAAAGTCTCACTGGCTTCCATATAATTTCCTCTCTTCACCGCTGGAAAGAATTCCTTTTCCACCTGATTCACTTCCAAAAAAAGATTCCGTTCGGCTTCATCAATAAAAAGATTCTCATCGATGGGTCGATCTCCATCGTGATTTTTCGTGATATTCTTGGCACGAGTGTAACCGACAATGATGTCTTCCATGAAAGCCTTTTTTTCGGTGAGAAGTTTCTGGAGGGCGTTCACTTTTAAAAATACCTCGTAGATATCATCGGTCGGAACTGCCAGGACTGCATTGATTACCGAATAGTTGTATCCACTTTCCAGGAGCGAAAAACGGAAACGGTTCAATAAAAACTGAATGATGGCTTCGATCAAAGTCGAATCATATTGCATAAATCCCTGTTCTTCCAAGATGCGTAGATTCCACATGATACCTTCTCGAAGGCTCAAATACCATCGTCGGTTGAGAAGAATGCTGATGAATCCCTGGGCTTGACGCCGAAGCCCTAATGGATCTTCGGAACCAGTAGAGATTCGACCCAGGGCAAAACTAGACACCATATTATCCAGTTTATCAATCAGCGCCAGCACGCACCCGGTGAAGGTTTCCGGATAATTCTCCTGTCCCGGAGAAGGAAGATACTGATCTTCAATGGCAGTGGCTACTTCCTCCGGTTCTCCGTTCAACAGGGCGTAGACTTTCCCCATGTATCCCTGGAGTTCCGGAAGTTCTTTCACCATTTCACAGGTCAAATCCGTTTTGGATAGAAGAGCAGCCCGCTGGAGAGAGGCTATTTTTCCGGTATCATAGGGGAGATGCTGGCCCAAAAGAGTGACCAGCGCTTTCAAACGCATGGTCTTCTCCCACATGGTTCCTAATCCTTCTTGAAAAACGATACCCTTCAGATCAATAATCCGGTTTTCTAAGCTTTTCTCCTGGTCTTCGGCAAAGAAAAAGAGGGCATCTTCTAAACGAGCACGCAGCACCCGTTCATTTCCGTGGATGATTTTTTCACACCCGGTGGAAGGACGGTTCAAAACCACCAAAAAATTAGGGAGCAGCGAACCCTGATCATTAACACAGGCAAAATACTTCTGATGGTGTTTCATCACCATGGTGAGGACCCGCGGGGGTAAGGAGAGATATTTTTGGTGGAAATTTCCCACTTTAGCATCCGGATATTCAACTAAAAAAGTGACCTCCGCAATCAGGTCTTCATTTTTCAACCAGTGCCCATTGATTGTTTTAGCCTCTCGATCCAGGGCACTTTCAATCATCGTCCTCCGCCGCACCGGATCAACAATGACCATAGCCTGCTCTAAAAGCGAAGAATAATGGGAAGGATCATGAATTTCAATGAGTTTCGAAGAAAAGAAACGGTGTCCCCGGCTGAGGTTGGATGACTGAACTCCAGCACAAGAGAAAGGAATAACCTTCTCTCCATAGAGAGCAACAATCCAGCGGATGGGGCGAATAAAACGAAAATCTCCCTCCCCCCAAAGCATGGAACGGGGAAAAGAAAGAGACCGGATGGTTTCGGAAAGAAGGAATGGAAGTACATCACCCGTTGGTTTTCCCTCCTCCTTTCTCCTTCCGAAAATATAAGCTCCCCTGTCGGTCTCCTTCACAAACAAATCAGACGGTTGAATCTTCTGGGACCCGGCGAACGCCAGAGCGGGACGAAGAAACTCTCCCTTCTCCGAAAAACCAGTCTTCCTGGCTGGACCTTTCACCTCGGTCACTATCGGCTCCTGCTGGTTCTGTAAACCAGAAAGAAAAATGACCATTCGCCGGGGAGAACCCCACACCTGAAAGGTGTCGTAACCAAGCCGAGCATCAGAGAAAGTGCGTAGAAAGGTATTAGAAAGTTGTTCAAAAATAGAAGAGATCAAACTGGTGGGAAGTTCTTCCACTCCGATTTCCAGAAGTAAATCGTTTCTCTCATTCATCACGTTTCACCAAACCATACTTTTTCAACCAGGGAAATCCCATTTTTTCTCTTTGCACAAAATAGAGACGAGCACACTGATTTGCCAACTGGCGGATTCGTCCCATATACTGGCTTCTTTCCAGAACACTGATCCCTCCCCGAGCGTCCAGAAGATTGAAAGAATGAGAACATTTGAGGATATAATCGTAGGCGGGAATGACCAGCTCTTTCTGTAGAAGTCGCCGGGCTTCATTCTCATAAGAATCAAAAAGACGGAAAAGAACCGTGGTATCACTTTCGTCATAACTATAGATGGAATGCTCCCGTTCCTCCTGCCACCGAATATCCCCATAGCTCAGGGTTTCATTCCATTGAATATCGTACACACTTTCTTTTTCCTGCAGATACATGGCGACTCGTTCCACACCATAGGTGATTTCGACAGAAATAGGTTTGAGGTCGAGCCCACCTGCCTGCTGAAAATAGGTGAATTGAGTGATCTCCATCCCATCCAACCAAACTTCCCATCCCAACCCCCAGGCCCCCAGCGTGGGTGATTCCCAGTTATCTTCTACAAAACGGATATCATGTTCGGAAGGATTAATACCCAACTCAAAAAGGCTCTGCAAATAGAATTCCTGAATCTGGAAGGGAGAAGGCTTTATGACCACCTGGTATTGATAATGTTCATAAAGCCGATTCGGGTTTTCACCATACCGTCCATCAGCCGGACGTCGTGATGGCTCACAATAGGCTACTCCCCAGGGTTCCGGTCCGATCACCCGGAGAAAAGTAGCGGGATTCATCGTCCCAGCACCCACTTCTATATCATATGGCTGTTGAATGACGCATCCATGTTTCTTCCAGTAATTACTGAGAGTGAGTAGAATGTCTTGAAAATACATACCGGGCCTCACATCTTGGAGTCTGTGATTCCTTCCAGAACGTCAAACCGTGTTTCGGGATGAAACAAAAGGGGTATGGCATTTGTTTGCAGGCAAAAAAACAACAGGGCACCATGACATTCCCAGAATTCATCGACCTCATTTGTTACCCAGAAACACACCAAGGATTTAATATATCAGTCAGAATATCAGGTGTCAACTTACTCCCGAAACCGTTGAGTAAATATTTTCCAGCTCATGATCTCCTTCCCCACATGATAACTGAGGTATTGAGAAAGAAGTTCATCGAGAACCACAAACTGTCGATCATTTAAGCGGAGCGGAATACATGCGGCACATGAATTGGTGAGGAAAGTCTTGGTTATGGTCAGGATATCGGGAAAGAGGCACTGGTTATCTGGAATGGACGGACTGCATTTTTCACAGATCCTTCCTCCCGAACGCGTACTCCATCCCCGGCTCTTTTCCTCCAAAGGAGAACCACAGGCCGAACAATATTGAAAACGGGGATAAATACCCAGAAAATGGAGCAGGAGAATGCGGAATTTGAGTAGAAGTGGACGGAGATTCGAACCACGGGAAAGATATTCTAAAAACTGGAGAATGGTATCAAAAACTCGCTCGTCTCCTTCCTCGGCTTCAAAACATTGATCCACGAGAGAAATAAAATAACATCCCACCAGCCACTTTGGAGTATCCCGACAGAAATCCCGAAAACTCAATAAGACATCCGATTGGGTGAGATAAGGCATCCCCTGGTTGCTATAAAATTGAAACCGGGAAACCGAAAGACAATCCAGGGTGGACCCGAAGCGATTGCCGATTTTTCGGGCTCCCTTTGCCATCGCGGTGATCCTCCCCTTTTTACGCGTATAAAGGGTTACGATGCGATCATTCTCGCTAAAATTGCTGGCACGGAGCACGATACCCTCATCATTCCAATAGCGACTGGCTCTCATGATGATGGGGATTGATACCCCCATCTTTTCAACACCTCTGACTTCTTCCTCCAGTTAATAAGAGTTTTAACCCAGAGGTCGAGATACACCTTTTTTCCTAAAAATAATTGCAGATCCTTTCTTGCTTCCTGGCCAATTTTTTTGATCATTTTCCCTTTATCTCCGATTAGTATACCTTTATGCGATTCGCGTTCGACATAGATAATGGCCTGGATATAGATCACTTCTCCCCGTTCTTTGAATTCCTCCACTCGCACCTCAACTCCATATGGGACTTCTTGTCGAACCAAATCCCAAATTTTTTCTCGAATGATTTCTCCGGCGATGTCTCGTTCATAGATATCAGTGAGGATCTCGGGATCATAATACGGAGGATTTTCCGGAAGGATGAACATGATGGCAGAGAGAAGACTTTCCAGTCCTTCACCAGTAAGGGAAGAAATGACCATGGTTTCTTGAAATGAAAAGGAAGCGGAAAGGGTATTGATCACTGTATGAATCACTTCCGCGGAGAAAAGATCCCTCTTGTTAACCACCAAGAAAACCGGACACGGCAATGATTGCAGGGTATCTAAGTAGAAAAGATCGTCATGAAATCCTTTTTCTGGGGTGGTGAGATAGAGAAGAGCATCCACTCCTTGTAAAGCTTCCTGTGCCTGTTTTGCCATGAAGGTACTGAGTCCATCGATAGGTTGGTGCAAACCCGGGGTATCAATGAATACGATCTGGCCATCGGGACGACTTAAGATTCCCTTGACCATTCGGCGGGTGGTTTGGGGTTTATTGGTAACTATAGATATTTTTTGACCAAGAATTCGGTTCAGGAGAGTCGATTTACCAGTATTCGGACGACCCCAGAAAGTAACAAAACCAGCTTTATAGGTCATGGGACGATCCTGTCTCAGAGATGTGATGGGGGAAGACAAACTGAAAAGGATGAGAAAAAAGATCTCGCAGAGAAAAGACCTGGAATTCGTTCCCAGTTCGGGCGGCAATAATTTCCAGGTTGGGAGAAAATTCAAACAGAACCTGTCGACAGGCCCCGCAGGGGAAACACTCGCTCGATTCATTTGCGATAACGGCCAGACGGACAAATTGTCGATATCCCGAAGAGATGGCTTTGACCAGTGCCACTCGTTCCGCACAGAGAGAGAGCCCAAAAGAAGCATTCTCGACATTGCACCCGGCCACCATCACCCCCCCGACCGTTTCCAGGGCGGCTCCCACAGCCAGTTGGGAATAGGGAGAATAAGCATTCTTCCGTACCGAGGCCGCCAGTTTGATCAATCGCTCTCTTTTCTCATCTTCGATAAGTTGCGTGAGAATATATTTTTGCCGTTCATTCATCTTCAAGTGATCTCTTGGTTTTTCATCATCATACCCCAGGAGATGGAGAAATCCGTGGATGAGCAGGACTTTCATTTCATCTTCCAGTGATTCTCCCTGCTCTCCGGCCTGTTCTTTCGCTATCTCCGGAGAGATGAGGATCTCACCCCAAATATCGTCTTCCTCATTTTGACCGTATAAAAAGGAGATCACATCGGTATAGATATCTTGATGAAAGAACTCATTTTTTATCTTCCGAATTTCTTCCTTTCCAATGAAGGACACACTGATACGGCCAAGTGTCTCTGTTTTCTCAGAACGAAGCACGCTCCGAAGGATGCGTTCCACCCGTTGCCGGTTCCATCCTTCCACTCCTGGCTCACTATACACGGTTACAGAAATCATGGTTTTTCCTTTCTGGGCCCAGTCTCCCCCACTTGATCAGATGCCAGTTTTCATGCCTCTTTCTCATTTTCAGGATAGGGGATTCGGGCGTGAAGCATCCCACTGAGAATCATGACGAAAGTATCGGAAATCTTTCGGATGTCTTTCATCGTCAGGGGGGAATCATCCAGTTGATTGTCTTTGAGATAATTTTGAATAATGGTGTTGACGACTGATTCGATACCATTCGAGGTCAGGTGGTTCATTCCTCGAATGGCCGCCTCTACACTGTCGGCCAAAAAAATCAAGACCTGTTCCTTGGTTGCCGGGTGAGGACCAGCATAACGAAATTCCTGTTCAGTCACTTCATCCTTCCCCTGTTTCAATGCTTTATCATAAAAAAAACGAATAACGGTGGTACCGTGGTGTCGACGGATGATTTCCTGGATTTCCGGGGGTAGTCCATAGTCCCGCGCCACTTCCAAACCATCTTTCACATGATTCAAGATAACCAAAGTACTCAGATAAGGAGAGAGGCGGTTGTGGATGTTTTCTCCCATCTGGTTTTCAATGAAAAAGTAAGGTCTTTTGATCTTTCCAATATCATGGTAATAGGCACCGGCTCGTGCCAGCAAGGAGTTGGCACCAATTGCTTCCGCAGCTGCCTCGGCAAGATTCGCCATCATCAAACTATGACTGTAAGTCCCAGGAGCTTCCATCATGAGTCTCTTTAGGAGGGGATGAGTCGGATTCACCAACTCCGAAAGTCGAAAATCCGAGGAAAGATGAAATGATCCTTCAAATAATGATATGGCTCCCAAGGCGGCAACCGAAGAGGCAATTCCCCCGCCAAATCCATAGAGA
>JAPLGF010000110.1 GCA_026390275.1 Candidatus Atribacteria bacterium | reverse complement strand
TGATATTTTGGCGTGCTACCTTGGCTGGAATCACCAACGGGGAGCCCACATATTTTGAAGGAGAGAGGGGTTTGCTTTTTAAGATTTTAGGAGGTCAAACTGGTTTTATTCCCTTCCAGTTCATCTGGTTTGTGGTCTTTGCCGTTACCATAAGTTACCTCCTCAATCAAACCAAGTTTGGAAACTGGATCATGGCGACCGGGGGAAGTATCAATATCGCCCGGGCTTTAGGGGTCAATACCTACCGGACGAAAATGATCTGTTTTATGATCTCCTCAACCTTAGCGGCTTTTGCTGGTGCCTCTTTTCTGGTGCGTTCATCCTATTTAGATCCCATCGTCGCCACCGGGATGGAAATGGAAGCAGTGGCAGCAGTTGTGATCGGAGGGACGATCTTAACTGGAGGAATCGGGAGCATTGTGGGAACATCCATCTGTGCTTTCCTTCTGAAAGTCGTGCAGGTCGGTATTGCCACCTATGGGATCCGGGTCGAATATTATAACGTTTTGGTGGGAACACTTTTAATGGTAGCCGCAATCATCAACAACCAGTTGATCAAGAAAATGATCCGAATGTAGACAGGACAACCATGACCGTTTACCATTCACCGTATTTTCGGGGTTGTGACAATAGAAAGGCCATTATTCATCAGGAGGGACTATGGTGAACACTCACCTGGGAGACGTCGAGACTTCTCCCCGTTCGGTCTCAGAAAAAAATGGGAAGAAATTTATCCTGACCCGTGAATTCACGGTGCTATTAGCATTGGCGGTTATATTCATCACCTTTTCCTTGTTTTCCAAAGACTTTCTTGGTCCTTTCATTTTTCCGGGCATTCTCTTGCTTGGTTCCGAGCTGGCCATCTTAGCCATGGGTGAAACCTTTGTCATCGTTTCCGGTGAAATCGACCTGTCAATTGCTTCTGTTTACGGATGGGGAGCAGTCATCGGGACTGTTCTCTCCAACCTGGGTTTCCCATTTCCGGTGAGCTTTCTCTTGGCCATTGGTTTTGGCTGCCTGATCGGGCTGGGGAATGGCTTGCTCACCGTGAAATTTAAAATTCCAGCTCTTATCACCACTCTGGGAACGATGTGGATCTTGCGGGGACTCCTTATCGGGGGTTTTGGAGGAAGCTTCATTTCCTACAAAGGTGAAAAATCCTTTCTGCTCAGTGCTCTGGGTGGACGTATCGGTTACTTTCCCCGGCTCTTCTTTTGGTTTATCGGGATTGCTTTGCTTTTCAACTACCTTCTCAACCATTCCAAACTGGGAAACTGGATTCAGGCCACTGGTGGGAGCAGGGAAACAGCCCGAGCACTGGGAGTGAATGTGAATCGAACCAAGATTATTTGCTTCATGATCTCATCCGCCCTGGCCGCTTTTGCCGGTGCCGTTTATATTGCCCGAACCGACTGGTTCATGACCCGAATTGGGATGAGCAGCATGGGTTACGGAATGGAAATTGAAGCTATCGCGGCATCGGTCATGGGAGGAACCGCTTTTTCTGGAGGGGTCGGGAGCATCGTGGCGGTTTCCTTAGCAGCCTTTGCCTTTTCCTCTTTCAAGAGTGGTCTGATTTTGGCTGGTGCATCCGGGTACTGGATCGACGCCGCCGTGGCACTTCTCCTCATCATCTTCTGCTTATTGCAGGGGATGGGGAGAGGGAAAAACCGGATGTGACGACCCGGAAAATACAGTGAGGAATGAGTAGTGTGAAAAGTGAAAAGAAGGAGGAAAACCATACCATGCAGAAAAAGGGACCTAAAGTAGGAATTGTGGCCAATGCTATTACTGTTTTTAGCCTGCCCGGGAAGGAAGAAGTGGAGAGACAGTACCGGGAACTGTTTCATTCCTTTGTAGAAAAGGGACTCGTTGATCCGGATTCGGTTTTCTATCCCGAGAGGGTGTTCAGCCCGCAGGAGATGAAAAAAGCTATTGAAGTGTTTATCCAGAAAATGGTGGATGTGGTCATCGTTCTGGATAGTGCCTTTCCCAATGGCAATACTTTTTTAACCCTGGCCAACGATCCTTACCTTTTTAATATTCCCCTGATCGTTACTGCTCCGCAGGAAATTGTGCTTGAGAAACCGGAATGGACCACCAATGCCTGGTGTGGAGTGATCATGAATAATTTTGTGGCCAAACGGATCGGACGGTATCTTTATCCCTTAGCCGGATGGCCGGAAGACCCCTGGTACCGAGAGGAACTTCAGATGTTGTTCCGGGTCTTTCAGACCGTGAAGGAGTTACGGAATGACATTGTGGGACGATTTGGTGATGCCCCGGGTGGTTTTCATTCTGCCAGCGGAAACCAGCTGGAATATGCCCGGGTTTTTGGTACCCGGGTGGAAACTATTGACTGGACCGCAGTCATGAATACTTACCGAACCGGGAAAGCAAAAGGGTATTCAGGAGAAGTCCATTTTAGTGAAGATGAGGTCAGAGTTACTGCGGAGCGAATGAAAGATAGGCGGGTCGTTCTGGTGGATGATGAAATAGTGATCAAGGCAGCCTGGCTCTACCATGCTTTTCGTAGTCTCATCCAGGCCAATGGCTTTACCTCCGCCGCTTTCCGATGCTGGCCAGAAATGGGTGAACCCTATATTGGAATCGCTCCCTGCTTTTCCATTGGGTGGTTGCTGGCTCAGGGAGATGTTTGGGCTGCCAGTTGTGAAGGTGACTGGCCGACCGCCGTTGCTCAAAGCCTGGGGACTCTCCTTTCCGGGAAACCCTCGGCCTGCTTAGATTTCGTCAACTATACCGGTCTGGGACCCGTTATTCAGCTGGGACACTGTGGGGTGGGTATCGGGGGGTGGATGGCGCCAAATGTGCAACCATACCCGGGAAAGGTAGACGAGGAGACGAAACGGAGAATCATGGAAGGAGAAATCGCCGTCAATGATGCCATCGCCGAAAAGAGCCCGGATCGCCAGGGAGGATTGAGTATTGGCCCGGCTCACATCGGTCAGTTTGCCTACGGGGTTAAAACCGGGATTAACCTGATCCAGGATGAGGGGGGACATTTTAAGATGTTGACCTTCACCGGAGAAAGTAAACTCCGGACAGCCAAAGGCATGCTCTATTCCGCCAGCGATGTGGAAGTGAAAAATAACCAGAAGCTCAATGAACTCATCCTGGAACATGGTTTTTCCCATCATTTGGCCATGGCCTTTGGTGACATCACCAAAGAACTCCGAATCCTCTGCGGTTTCTATGGCATTGAATACTTGTCAGCCGATTGAAATAATATTGATTTCATTTTCATGGATGAAGAAGGGAGTCATACGTGATGGGATCGGGAGTAAGAGAAGCGTTTCAGAAAATAGCCAATTTTGAAAAGCCTGATTATTTCCCGCATTTTGAGGCCATGGGGTTCTGGGAGGAAACGATACGGAGATGGTACGGGGAGGGGCTCCCGCTCAATCAGACTCCCCAACAATTTTTCCAGTTGGATCTCTTCATGGATAATGCACCGGAAGTCATCCGTTACCACACTGATACCGTGATCCAGCCTGCGTACTGGCCTCCTTTTTCCGTTGATATACTTGAGGAGACCGATGAATTTGTGATCCGACGGGAAGGGGACGGGATCATCAAAAAGCAATTGAAAATGTCTACCTCCATGCCCCAATTTCTCCGGTTTCCCCTTCAGGATCGAAAGGGCTGGGAATCACTGAAGGAGAGACTGGATCCCGAGAGTGACGGACGTTACCAGGGAGTGGAAAGAATAGCGCCGGAGCTTCGACAGAGGGATTTTATTCTACGGTTGGGATTCTGTGGGGGATATGGTTTTCAGCGGAGTTTGTTTGGAGAAGAGAAGCTGGCGTATCTCTATTACGATGAGCCAGAGTTCCTGCATGACATCATGGAGCAATGGGCCATTCTGTCTGCCGGAATCGCCGATCATCTCTGTCCGCTCATCGATTTTGATTATGTGTTCTTTTGGGAAGATATGGCCTACAAAACATCTTCTCTCATTTCTCCCCAGCACTTCCAGGAGTTCATTCTCCCCTATTACCAGAAACTGGTCGACCATCTCGGGGAGACTTATGGATTGAAGCTCTTCATGGTGGATTCCGATGGGAACAATTTTGGGCTTCTCCCTCTCTTTATCGAAGGAGGAGTCAACATCTTCCTTCCGTGTGAAATTGCGGCGGGGATGGAGCCCCGGCTCATTCGGGAAAAATATCCCGATCTGGCGCTCTTAGGAGGGATCGACAAACGAGCTCTTTTGAAAGATAAATCGGCGATTCAGGAAGAAATCGAACGGAAAGTGCCAGCTCTTCTGGAACGGGGTGGTTACTTCCCTTCGATTGATCATCATATTCCGGCCGATATTTCTTTCGAGAACTTTTGTTACTACATCGAAACTTTAAGAAAGGTGGAAAAAGAGTATACTAATCATCCCTCCTCCCAAGAGGATCATCGTTTATGAATCCCCGTGAACGAATACTGACCACTTTAAACCGGCGAAAACCGGACCACATTCCTCTGGTTCTTACCGATATGAATCGGGAGGCCTATCGACACTTTTTGAAAACCACCGGATACCAGGACCTCTATTCCTTTTTTGGTGCGGAACAAAATATAGAATATATTGAATTTTATCCCACTCGTCTTCCCCTGGAAAGGTTTATTCCGTTTCACCCTCATTCCTTCAAACCGGGGACATATACCCTGAACGAGTGGGGAACCGCCTTTGTCGAAGGATCCAATCCTGCTTTTGACCACTTTGTGGCTCCCATGATCAGGGCGACGTCGGTTGGTGATTTTGCTAGCTATCCCTTTCCTGATCTCCGGGAAGAGTACCGGCACCACGATTTAGAAAAGCGGGTCCAGGCTATTCATGAAAAGGAGCTTGCCGCTGTCGCTTTTTTGGAGATGACCATTTTTGAGGTAGCCTGGCAGATACGGGGGTGGGAGGGACTGCTTCTCGATTTTTTTGACCAGGAGGACATTCCCACCTTTTTACTGGATCGAATTACTGAACTCCGTTGTTTCCAGGTGAAACGCTTCGCCGAAGCCGGAGTGGATGTCATTCGTCTGGGGGATGATGTTGGGACTCAAACCAAACTGATGCTCTCCCCCACACTCTATCAGAAATGGCTCAAGCCCCGTCTGGCACGGGTTATTTCCAGTGCCAGGAGTATCAAGCCGGATGTCCTCATCTCCTATCACAGCGACGGGTATGTGGAACCATTGATATCGGATTTCATTGAGGCGGGGATCGATGTTCTCAACCCGGTTCAGCCCGAATGCATGGACCCCGCCCGACTGAAGCGAATCTATGGAGACCGTTTGGCTTTCTGGGGAACCATCGGTATTCAGAAGACCCTTCCTTTCGGAACCCCCGACGATGTCCGTCAGGAAGTGAAAACCCGCATCGAAACAGTCGGGTTTAATGGGGGACTTGTCCTCAGTCCCACTCACCTGATTGAACCGGAAGTTCCCTTAGAGAATCTTATTGCTTTAGTCGAGGCAGCGAAAAAGTACGGAGGTTTGGTGAAGGAGTAATCATGAATCGGACCCCTTTCCTTTTTTTCACGAGGAGGAAACCATAGATGGAGATGATCAAAGCGGATGTTCATTTTGATGTAGTGGGAGTCGGAAATACAGCAGCGGATTATTTAGGAGTGGTACCTAAGTATCCTGAACTCGATGTGCGGATGAGAATGCTGGAATTGAAACGACAGGGAGGGGGAGAAGTACCCACTGCTCTGGTCACTCTCGCTCGTTTGGGGATGAAGACATCATTTATTGGAAAAATTGGAGATGATGAACCCGGTTCCTTCATTTTGTCGGGGTTGGCAGAAGAAGGAGTCGATACCAGTCATATGGTGGTAGAAAAAGGAGTATCCTCGATCATTGCCTTTTGCATCATTGAAAAGGGGAGTGGGAAGAGGACCATTGTCTGGTACAAGGAATTGAAACCACTGGAACAGTACGATTTCGATCCAGAGTTTCTCTGTTCCGCCGGATGGAGCAACTTCTTTCTCTGGTGGATGTGGCGATCGGGTCAGAAAATTTTGCCCGCTGTTTTAATCCTGATCATTATGAAGAAGCAGTGCAGAAAATTCATCATATGGGTCCCAAAATTGTTGTCCTCACCCTGGGGGAGAAGGGATGTCTCTGTTATGACGGAGTGGAATCGTTCATTGAACCGGGATTTTCCGTTGATGTGGTCGATACCACCGGATGCGGTGATGTGTTCCACGGTGCCTTTATCTATGGACTCCTGCAAAAATGGGATCTTCGAACCACCGCTCGTTTTTCCAATGCCATGGCGGCCTTAAAATGTACCAAACTGGGTGGACGAACCGGAATCCCCAATCGCCAGCAGGTGGAGACCTTCCTTTCCCACGGGGTGATGAGAAAAAATAGTGAGTAGTGAAAAGTAAATTTTCCGATTGCACAATTATTTATGATAGAATTGGGAAAATCTATTTTGGGAGGGTATACGCACCGTGCGGAGCATGTCTTATCCCTTAAAAAACTCTGGTATCTTCAATGTCCGGAATGTGTTTTATAATGTGGTGGTCCCTGAGCTTTTCGAACACGCTCTGGAAAAGAAAGAGGGAGTATTGTTGGCGGTTCGATTCATCAATGAGTATGCGTACGCCTCAGTCTTCGTGGATAATATGTTTTTAGAACCCACCCCGGAAGAACTTGAACACTTTGTCCCGGAATTCACCGTCATCTGTGCTCCTCGATTTAAGGCCAATCCTGCCCAGGACGGAGTACGTTCCGAAGCCTTTGTCATCATCAATTTCACCGAGAAAAAAGTCATCATCGGCGGAACTTCGTACTGCGGAGAGATCAAGAAGGCCATCTTCACGGTTATGAATTATATTCTCCCCGGTAAAGGGATCCTCCCCATGCACTGTTCGGCGAACGTAGGAGAGAGAGGCGATGTTGCCATTTTCTTCGGACTTTCCGGGACTGGAAAGACATCTCTTTCTGCTGACGTCACCCGGAGCTTGATCGGAGACGACGAACATGGGTGGTCAGATCATGGGGTCTTCAATTTTGAAGGTGGGTGTTATGCCAAATCCATCTTTCTCTCTCACCAGAAGGAACCCCAAATCTGGGATGCCATCCGATACGGGGCCATCATGGAGAATCTCTATTTAGATCCAGAAACCCGTGTTCCCGATTACCACGATGGACGTTACACCGAAAATACCCGGGTGAGTTATCCCATCGAGTTCATCCCCAACGCCCAAATCCCCGGTATAGGGGGTCATCCGGAGGTGGTCATCTTTCTCACTGCCGATGCCTTTGGGGTCATGCCACCCATTACCAAACT
>JAPLGF010000317.1 GCA_026390275.1 Candidatus Atribacteria bacterium | reverse complement strand
TATTACTCCTCTATCGGAAGGTAAGGCTTTGGAATGGGCCGGACACCATATTAAAAGATGTTCCTCGGAAGATTGAAATATAGGAAGCGAAAGAAAACGAAAGAAAAAGTTTATCGTCATGACGTCAATCAAAAGGTTTTTATCTGCCCATGATAGACAAACCCGGGCCCTCAAAATCCGGGCTTATTTTTTTTTCTCTATTCCTTCTCATTACTTCCTGCCCTACCTTCCCCACCAGCTCAACCAAATTCTTCCCTCCGATTATGAAGTCCGGCGCCTCCTCGCTCGTCACGACAAAGCCGTCTTTGCCACCTAAAATGACAATTCTATCCTTCCTCTTTCCTTCCATCCTCTATCTCCTCCGTCATATCGCTTATCGCTTGAGCTGCCAGGTAGCTGATATTGGCGAGTCTATTTATCACCCTGACGAATTCTACCTTGCTGAGGGGCTTGTTGATGATCTTCTCGATTCAGTAAAGATTAGTCTGGATGCGAGAAAGGTAGTTTTGAGTAGATTGAAGAGAGATTAAATCTGGCATGGAATACCTCCTTTTCTGTGACCGCAGTACGTGGTAAAATATCCGAGCAACTTAGTTTTAGATCAAATTGTTCAAGCGGCATGGACTTTTATCACCAAAGCGTACGGGATCACGCCCTGCCCGCTCCCGGCACCAAGCTTTTTTCCCACGTTCATGCTTACCGCAGCGCGCTTTTTCGATACCTGGTTTTCCTATGACCTTCTTCGTTTTATAATACCGTTATGAATAGACGGGGGTATTGATCGGATGCTATCCCCGAAAATACGGTGAAAAGTGAGAAGTTGAAAAGTAATACCCTACTCAAAATATTTTCATCCCTTGAAGGTATCAGGAAAGGGCATGGTTTTTTTCCATTTATTTGGTTAGCGCTTTACATCGATAAGTGGGTGATACTTCATGATTATCACAATCGAAGCTTTAAATTATCGGTGTCTTCGTTATATCAAACAAACGATGGGGTCATTTCAGGTTCTGGTGGGACCCAATGCCAGTGGAAAAACAACCTTTCTTGATGTTGTAACTTTTTTGGGACGGTTTGTTTCCGTAGGTGTGGAAACAGCAGTGGGTGAAAGAACGCATAATTTTCAAGATTTATTATGGCAACGCAGGGGACAATCTTTTGAGCTCTCAATTGAATCAAAAATTCCGGAGAATATATTAGCAAAATTACCGAAAGGGGAGTATGACCGTATTCGATATGAAGTTGCCATCGGTTTATCGTCGACCACCAATGAAATATCGATACTTGCAGAAAAAGTATTACTGAAGTCTGATAGTGTAAATCTTCCAGAAATATCGCAAGGGTTGTTGTTTCCTCTTCCCACCGAAATACCTCATTCCATCATGACATTCAAGGGGACGAAGAATACAAGACTCATTGTAAATAAAGAACCAGGAGGAAATGATAATTATTATGATGAAACGGGTGGGAGCTGGAATCCATCGTTCCGGCTCGGTCCACGAAAATCCGCACTCAACAATTTACCATATGATGAATCAAAATTTCCAACTGCCACCTGGTTTAAAGACTATCTTCAGGAAGGAATTCAGCAATTCATCCTGAACAGTCTTCTGATCCGCAAGGCCAGTCCGCCAGACCAGATACGGGGCTTTAAAACCGATGGTTCGAATTTACCTTGGATTATTTCGACATTACACGATTATTCTCCTCAACAATTTTCCTGTTGGATTACCCATCTACAGACTGCGCTCCCGGACCTTGATACCATTTGTGTGGTTGAACAGGAGGATGACCGTCATCGGTATCTTGTTCTGTGTTATAAAAATGGACTTAATGTCCCTTCTTGGATGGCATCTGATGGGACATTACGCCTTTTGGCTCTGACCCTTCCTGCCTATTTGACTGATTTTCATGGCGTCTACCTCATCGAAGAACCAGAAAATGGTATTCATCCCCGGGCAGTCGAGACGATGTTTCAATCCCTGTTGTCAGTATATGATGCACAGATTCTGGTCGCCACCCATTCCCCCGTGATACTTAGTTTAGTCAAGTCAGAGGATGTTTTATGTTTCTCCAAGACTACCAACGGAGCGACTAACGTTATTCGGGGGAGTGAACACCCAGCCTTAAAAGAATGGCGGGGGGAGACGACTCTGGGTAATCTATTTGCCGGAGGAGTTTTGGATTGATCGCAGAAAAACGAAATATCGATATTAGGATGGAAAAACAAAGAGCCAAATCTTCGTAAGTATCTGGGTTGAGAAAGTGGTTTCCCATGAAAAGGAGATAGAATAACTGCGTTTAATTACTACTTCCCCATACCTGGTCCCATTCCGGGGAAGGAAAGCTTCTTCTCCAGCATATTCATGATTTTGGTAGCGACCGTGACGAAGAGGAGATAGATGATACCGATGGCGATAAAGGTTTCGGTGAACCGAAAGTAGCGGGCGGCGACGATTTTTCCCGCACCAGTGAGTTCGATGCAGGTGACCATGTAGGCGAGAGAAGAGTATTTGATCAGATAAATGATTTCGTTCCCGACTCCGGGGAGGGCTCGACGGAAGGCTTGCGGGAGAATGATGTACAGGACACCCTGAAGCCTGGTCATTCCCAATGCTTCGGCGGCGGTAATCTGGCCGGTTTTCACGGATTGAATGGCACCACGGAGGTATTCGGACGTATATGCTCCGTTACAAAGAACAAAGCTCAGGACGGAAGAGGCAAAAGGAGAAAGGGAAATTCCCAGGGGAGGAAGGCCGAAGTAAATCATAAACAGGAGTAAAAGCAGGGGACAGCCACGAAAGAAAATGACATACAGTCGGCACAGGGAGGTTACTGGTTTATTTCCATAGACTCTCCCCACGGCAATCATGATTCCCATTAGTAGTCCCAGGGGAATGGAGAGAAGGATCAGTTTCAGGGAGATGAGTCCTCCTTCCCCGAGGGCAGGGAGAAGATTATCCCTAATAAAAATGAGACTATCCATTTTTCGTTCCTAAATCTCCGTAGAGTTCCGAAATTCTACTCAAAAATTTCCTGGTTCTCTCGTACTCTGGACTGTAGAATAATTTTCCGGGAGGACCACTCTCTATGATTTTTCCCTCTTCCATAAAGATGATTTCATTTGCAACCGATGAGGCAAACCCCATCTCATGAGTGACAACGAGCATGGTCATACCTGCCTGTACCAGTTTCTTCATGACCTCGAGAACCTCTCCGATGAGCTCGGGGTCGAGGGCAGAGGTGGGTTCGTCGAAGAGCATCACCTCGGGATCCATAGCTAATGCCCGGGCAATGGAGACTCGCTGGGCCTGTCCGCCCGAAAGTTCGGCGGGGTAAAGGTGGGCTTTCTGTTCCATTCCGACCTGGTGGAGCTCCTTGATGGCTTTCTCTTTGGCTTGCTTTTTGTTCATCTTTTTTACCTTCAAGAGGGCGACTTCCACATTTCCCAGGGCGGTGAGATGATCGAATAGATAGAAGTGTTGAAAAACCATCCCCATTTTTTGTCGGAAGAGGGAGATCTTCCCATGAGTATGGGTGAATTCTTCTCCGTTCAACCAGACCCTTCCCTGGTCGGGGACGGTAAGTTGATTGATGCACCGAAGGAGAGTGCTCTTCCCGGTTCCGGACGGTCCGATAAAAACCTTGGTTTCTCCTTTCTTCACCTGGAAGGAAATACCTTTGAGCACCTCGACTTCGCCATATGATTTATGAATGTCCTCGATTTTGAGAACGTAATGATTCTCGGTCATTCCTTTTCACCACTTTCAAAACCGGGAATGCGGATCTTCCTCTCCAGGGAGTGGAAGATCCGCATTCCCCAGTAATTCAAAAGGATAAAGATTAGAGCACAGGTCAGATAGAGGGGCAGGGGTTGATAAGTACGTGTCACCATCTGGTTCCCCCGAGTCATGATTTCCATGACCCCAATGGCGTAACAGACCGAGGAATCGGTGAGGAGAATCGGGTACTCATTCGTCCAGGGCGGGAGGGCGATGCGCATCGCCTGAGGAAGAATGATGTTCCGAATGACCTGTTTTTTGCTCATTCCCAGGGCCATTGCCGCGAGCATCTGTCCCTGGCCGACGGAGAGAATAGCTCCCCGGAAGATTTCCGCCTGATATGCGGCACTCCGTAATCCGAGGACCAATGCCCCAATTAAAAAAGCCGAGACGTTGAGGCCCAGCAAGGGAAAAACCCCAAAATAGAAAAGAAAAAGAAGAACCAGGTTCGGAAGCCCCCGGAAAATCCACACGTAAAATGCCACCAGGTGGGAAACATTCTTCTGGCCATAAACTTCACCGATGGCCATGGGAACTCCCAAGAGGAGTCCCACTGTCAGGGCGAGGGCCACCAATCCGAGGGTGACAAAAACTCCAGAAAGGATGTAGGGAAGAGATTCCAAAACCGCGCCGAATGCTTCGTTCATCATACCCACCTAACAACGAAATGAAAGGTTCAATCCCCCCCCGCTCAGAAAAAGATCAATACCCAAAACCTATTTTCTCATTATACACTGATTGCGAGAGGTCTTACTGCCGAACCGTGACAAAAAAAATGAGGAACAGGGATGAATTTCCTGCTCCTCGTGAGAGATGTTAAATGGTAAGTGTATTACTTCATTTCGTATTTCTTGATCAATTCTTCCCACTTCGGTGATGCCATTAATTTTTTCAATCCTTCATTGAGTATCTCTTTCAGTTCTTTATCTTCTTTCCGAGCAGCAATGGCATACTCCTCACCGGTGGAAATGATTCCAATTTTCTTGAGTGGCTTACCAGCAATAGCTTTGACCACGACGGGCTCATCCATCATGGTGGCTTGAATACGACCGTTAATGAGATCGTTCACTGCCAGTGGGAAGTTATCATAAAGCTTGAGATTGTCCTTGGGAAGAATCCCCTTTTTCACCAGATTATCTTCAATCCACATGGCAGCAGAGCAGCCCCGTTGTGTCCCGATAGTGATTTTACCAGCCTGCAGGTCTTCCATGGTGACGTTGGCCTTTTCCTGAATGGCAACAGCCTGGTTGACCACCCAGTATACATTGGTAAAATCAACCATCTGCTTTCGTTCCTCGGTGACGGTCATGCCCGAATAAATGAAGTCAATCTTCTTTGCCAGAAGGCTGGGAATAATTCCATCCCAGGCCATCGGGACCGTCTTCACTTCGAAACCCATCTCTTGGGCAATCCATTCGATGGAGTCCACATCGAATCCGGACGCTTTTCCATCCTTGTCAATAAATGAGAAGGGGAAATAGTCACCATCGATACCGTTGATGTAGGTCTTTTTCTCTGCTCCCTGGGCAAAACTACCACAAGTAACCACCAGAAGCAGAACCAGTACCAGAATAATTGTTTTGAATTCTTTCATTTTCATCCTCCTTTGTACTTAATTTTAAACCCGGAACAAAAAAATCTGTATTCATATTAAAGAAAGTCGAAAATGGTGTCAATCAATTTGTACAAGGAGCTGGTTTTTCTCAGAGGGAGTTGTTTCTATATCGAACTGGAGGAAACAGGACAGGGAACTCCGGTCTGGTTTTCTTTTCATCCTAAGAGGGGGAAAGAGTCAATTTTCTTTCCAAAAATTTGAGCGATGACCGTGGCCTGGGCTGCTCTTTCCAGTTTTACCACTCGAAAGTAAGCCTCTTTCAGGGTGGTTCCCATCGCCACACATCCGTGATTTCTTAAAACTAAAACCTGGTGTTTTTTTGCTCCTTCCGAAACTGATTCCTGCAAATCTTTACTTCCGGCGGCTACCTGAGGGCAAATACCAATACTGTCCCCCAGAAAATACAGCTCTTCAAAAGTGACCGGGGTGATGGGTTCATCGATGGAAACGAGTGTCGTGGAAATGATGGGGTGAACATGGACGATGGCATTGATCTCCGAACGGGCACAGTAAATTCCGAGATGCATCCCGGTTTCTTTGGACGGTTTCTTTTGATCCTGGCAGGTTCCTTTATCGTCCACTTCCACAATACTGGAATCGTCCAGTTCATCCAGGGGAATGGTGGTAGCAGTGATAAGAAAACGGTGATCGTCCAAACGAACACTGATGTTTCCCCCCACCGTCGTTACATACCCGGACTCCACGCATTTTTTTCCATATTTCCTGATTTCTTTTTTCCAATCGTCAATATTTTTCGGATGGTTCATATCTCTCACCTGTTTTTTCGGGGATGATTGAGTCAACCCTTTTTATTGTTCTGCTGGTTTCCAATATATTTCAGTATTCTGGAGGAAACAACGGTAGTAGGATATCATATAAAAGGGTCTTTTTTGGAGGAGCATTCTTTAAAAGGGGAAAAAAATCAAACAGGGAATAGACGAGGTGAAGGCATGAGTTACATGGGAGTGGACATAGGAACTACCGGGAGCAAAGTGACCGTTATCAATGAAAATGGAGAAATCATTTACCATGACGCGATGGGGTATCCTTTACATCTCAGTGAAGGAGTCCGGGCAGAACTTTTTCCCGGTGAAATGTGGAGTGCTTTTCAAACCTTAGTATCCAGGGCCGGTCAAACTTGTGAGAAAAAGGATCCCATCCGATCTCTGGCCCTGTCACTTTTAGGGGAGGCGGTCATGCCGGTGGATGATCGCGGTGTACCGCTTGATAACACTCTGGTTTCCATGGATTATCGGGGGGGGAAACAGGCACAGGAAATAGCCGAGAAAGTGGAACCCCGGATGATTTATGATCAGACCGGACAGCACTGTCACCCCATGTACTCGGCCAGTAAAATTCTCTGGTGGAAGGAAATAACTCCGGAAATTTTTTCCCGGACCTGGAAATTTTTGTGTTGGGAGGATTTTCTTTCCCTGAAGCTGTGTGGAAAACCGTTTATTGATCATTCCCTGGCGACCCGTACCATGTTTTTTGATATTCAGGAAAAAAAATGGTCGGTTGATATTCTCACTTCTCTGGATCTCTCGCCGGATCTATTTTCAGAAGTTATACCCAGTGGAATTCCCATTGGTCCGGTTTTGCCAAAAATGGTGGAAGAACTTCATCTTCCACCGGATATCATTTTAGTTTCCGGTGCCTGGGATCAGGCCTGTGCCACTTTGGGAGCGGGTTTGCATTCTTCTGATGTCTTTCTCGATAGTTTCGGAACCACCATGTGCCTGGGGGTTTGTGTCGATCGACCGGTTCTGAATCAGGGACTCTTTCATAGTGGCTATCAGACTACCTGTTTTATTTTTCCCGGGAGTTACTTTGTCAATGGGGGTTCGATGAACGGGGGTGTCCTTTTAAAATGGTATCGGGATCAATTGAAAGAGGAACTCCGGGATAAGCTCGTTCATGAAAGAAAAGATTTTTTTGAAACGACGATGGAAACTTTGGACTACACTCCTTCTCCCCTTTATATGATGCCCTATTTCGCCGGGAAGGGAACA